>CAZLJI010000006.1:0-9126 GCA_964559565.1 uncultured Ignavibacteriaceae bacterium
CAAGAACAGGAACTTTCTGACGAGTTAATGCAAGTGCCACCGGACTTCCTTTGTGCTCGATTGCAACTTTCCAGGCTTCAACAGTTTCATTTGCATCTGCGGGTCTGATTACAACCACTTTCGGTATTGCACGGAGTGAAGCTAAATGCTCAATCGGCTGATGTGTTGGTCCGTCTTCGCCAAGTCCGATGCTGTCGTGAGTGAAAATATAAATTGGTTTTACCCCTGAAAGAGATGCAAGCCTTATTGATGGTCTCATATAATCAGAAAAAACCATAAATGTTCCGCCGTACGGAATTACACCTCCGTACAAAGCCATTCCATTTAGTATCCCACCCATTCCGTGTTCGCGGATTCCGAAGTGAAAATTTCTTCCGCTTCTGTTATCAGCAGAAAACTTTGCTGACTCTTTTATGTAAGTATTATTTGAAGGTTCAAGATCTGCTGAACCGCCAATCAGTGTAGGAAGGTGTTTTTCAATTGCATTTATAACATTACCAGACGCATTTCTAGTTGGAACGTTATCTCCGTACTTTGTAAAAGATGGCAAAGCATTTTTCCACTCATCACCAAAATCATTGTTGAAGATTTTTACAAATTGATCTGCTTCGGAAGGATATTTTTTCTTGTAAGTGTCGAAGAGTTTGTTCCACTCGTTTTCATAGCTACTAAAAGTGTTTTTCATCTTATTAAAATGATCTGCGATTTCATCAGGTATGAAGAAAAATTTGTTTTCATCCCATCCAAGATTTTTCTTTGTAGCTTTCACTTCATCTTCACCAAGAGGTGATCCGTGAGATGAAGAAGTATCCTGTTTTTTCGGACTACCAAATCCAATATGCGTTTTTGTAATTATTAAAGTTGGTTTGCTGGTTTCTTTTTGTGCTTGTTCAACAGCTTTATCAATTTGTGAAAGATCGTTCACATCATCAATATTCAAAACCTGCCAATCATAAGCTTCAAATCTTTTTTGAATATTCTCGGAAAATGCAAGACTTGTTTTACCGTCTATCGTAATTCCATTATTATCGTAGAAGAAAATTATTTTTCCGAGCTTCAAATGCCCTGCAAGCGAAGCTGCTTCGTGAGAAATTCCTTCCATCAAATCACCATCACTGCAGATTCCGTAAATGTAGTGATCGAGAATTGCGATATCAGGTTTATTAAATAACGAGCCGAGATATTCCTGTGCAATTGCCATCCCAATAGCATTTGCAAATCCTTGTCCAAGCGGACCAGTTGTTGTTTCAACACCTGGAGCCAAACCAGATTCTGGATGACCGGGAGTAATGCTTCCGAACTGTCTGAAATTTTTCAGATCATCCATTGTGATTTTGTATCCGCAGAGATGAAGAATGGAATACAACAACATGCTTCCGTGACCAGCTGAAAGAATGAACCTGTCGCGGTTTTTCCAATCAGGATTTGCAGGATTGTGCTTCATATATTTTGTGTATAGCTGATAAGCAATCGGTGCACAGCCCATTGGCATTCCAGGATGACCGGAGTTTGCTTTCTGAACTGCATCAACAGCAAGGAAACGAATTGTATTAATTGAAAGTTGGTGAATGTCTTTTTCGGGCATTTGTTACTCCTGAATCACAAAATATTGTATGAATGATGAAGGTAATCGAAACATAAAATTTATTAAGCCATAGGCTTATAAAAAGAAATGTTAGCCGTAATCTGATGAAAATGTGTTCAATCTTACATCAAAAATTACGGCTAATTTTGGGGAATAAAAAAGCAGGGATTGAAAAAACAAATTATTCCTGCCTGAAAATTTTTACATCAAATTATTTTGGATAATAGCCATAGTAATAATCGCTTTCAACAAATACAATTTGCTGATCATCTGATGAAAAGGATGGGAGAAAAACATATTTACTCTCTGCAACTTTACTAATTAACTTTTGCTGATTTGTTCCATCAGAATTAATCAAATACATTTCAGAACCTGTTGTGAAAACTACCTTTTGCCCATCGTTGGATATGTCTGCAAACTGACCGCTTGTAGCAACATTTAAAATATCACCAGTATTTAAATCCAATACGTAAACAGTGCCCTTTGAAGTAAAAGCAATTTTATCGTCAACAGATCTATTTTTCCCCAGCTTGGATATTGGGATTGAGCTTGTTAATATTTTTATATCTTGTAAATCAAAAAGATTTAGTGATTTAATCGAAACACCACCTGTATTTAGATCCTGTTCTGTATAGATAAGATACGCTTCGTCCTCTGTTATAAAAATAGGAGTAAGATAGCTTCCCCCAACTTTTATCAAAGTATCAATGACTTCGGTTTCAAGATTATAAGAAATAATCATACCCTCGCTTAAATTGTTAAAATCACCGTATGTCAACTCATTTGAGTTAGCAATGAGTACCGGACTAAATCCAGAAGCTAAATTCGAAACAATTTCACCAAAGTTTTTTATCCAATAAATACCATCTGTAAATATGCTCTCTAGTTCCGGGTACAACCTAAAACAAAAAATGAAGGAGCCAAAGTAACCATTATAACTATTGTAAGTACGAAGATCACGCACTATTAATTCACCGATAGCATGATAGTAAGTTGAGTAACCAAAATTTGAACTGTCTTTATATTCACAATCGTAAACCACATTTTTTACCTCTTCGATGTTGCTTACTGAGTTACTATTCAAGTTATACAATTTGATAATTCTTAAACCATTTGAAAAGTTTGAAGACGTTGGTTCTTCCTCACAGGTAGTAAGAAAAAGAATTGCCGCTGCAGAGAGGATAAAAACTAGTGTTCTCATTTCAGAACCCCTTCATATTGGTTGATGAAAAATATGTTTTGGGACGATGAATTAATTTGAACACCAGAAATTTCTATTCAATCATTACATTAGGCAAGTCTATTTATTCTGCCCCATAAAGATTTATAAGAAACAAGAAAGGACAACATCAATTGTTGCTCTTTACGAAATGATTAAAAATATTTTAAATAGAATGGCTTTATTTACTTCCTGAACTTACTTATAAACTCTTCTACTTCCGGTAAACCGCCCTGGTAAATGAGGTAGCCGTTGCTTGGTTCTCTTTCCGTAATTTCTCCGGTAATTGGAGTTAGCATAATCTCTTTTACTTTTTCAGGATCGTCTGTTTGTCCAAGTGCCCAGCCAAGTTTTACGTAGGCAACTTCGGGAAGCATATTTGCTGCAGGAATAACTCCGAGCTCCATCATATCTCTACCGGTATCGTAAACATACATTTGCACATAACCCCAAAGCGTTTGCACGGTCATATACACTGCAACATTTTTTTCTTTAGCGCGTTTGAGTGCAGGATACATTGGTTTGTTTACGTGTCCGAGTCCAGTTCCGGCAATTACAATTCCTTTGTAGCCGTTATCAATAAGTGAATCAATCATATCAGGTTTCATATTCGGGTAGTAATAAACGATCGCAACTCTGTCATCAAACACGGCATTTACTTTAACATTGTTATCATATCTTCTGCGTTTATAATCATCACGGATTGGAGTTACTTTTTCTCTGCTCACTGTTGCAATGGGAATATCACCAATTGTTCTGAAAGTTGATCTATAACTTGAGTGCATTTTCCTTACGCGTGTCCCGCGGTGAAGAAGTCCGTACAAATCACTGGTTGGACCAAACATACAAACCATCACTTCTGCAATATCACTTATTGCTGCGGTTGTTACAGAATGAATAAGATTAAGCGCAGCATCTGATGACGGGCGATCGCTTGAACGCTGAGAACCAACCATAACAATCGGAACGGGTGAATCCTGAACCATAAAAGAAAGTATTGCGGAAGTGTGATGCATTGTATCTGTTCCATGTCCGATCACAATTCCCTTCACGCCCTTTTCAATTTCTTTTCCTATCGCTTCTGCCAATCCCTTCCATTGATCGGGGCCCATATTCTCGCTAAAGACACCGTAAAGTTTTTCTGTTTCAAGATTGCAGATATCAGCAAGTTCAGGAACAGAGCCGTAAAGTTCTCCCGGTGAGAATGCAGGAATAACAGCACCGGTTCTGTAATCAAGTCTGCTTGCAATTGTTCCGCCGGTACCGAGAAGTTTCACTTTTGGTTTTTTCGGATCGTAAGGAAATTCTTTTTCCGGAATTTTATAGTGAGCTTCTTTTCTTCCAAGGATGTTAATTGATTGAATTCGCTTTGCAGCTATTCCAATATTATAGCCGACGGGAATTTTCAATACGATATGAAATTCATCCGCAGTTTCTGATCTTGGTAGAATTAAACCTTTAAAATCACCATCTGCTGTACTTATCTCTACATCACTCCAGACAAGTGCATTAAACCGTTGCAGAGTTTCTAAAGCTTGTCCTTTGTAACCTTTGTATTCATCATTATTTGACATTCTTTAAACTCCTCTGAGTAAGATTGAGTTTATGAGCAACTTCTTTTGCGCTTACTCTTCCCCGCAGCTTATTCATTAATATCCCCATAATAATACTGCCGGCATTTTTATCTTTAATAAATTTCATTTTTGTCATCTGCTGTTCTGCAAGAAGAATTTCTTTATCAAGATCGTCATCGCTGATCGGCTGAGGAATAATCTCATCAACGAACATTCCAAGTTCAGAACTGATTTTCATTGCTTTCAGAATGAAATCATAGGTCAGTTTTCCTTCGGCATATGCTTTCAGAATTGATGACATCATTTGTTCATCAATTGAATCTATAACGAAACTGCTTCTGCTTAATCTCTTTGGATATTGAATAAGGATAACCGCCGCATTGACCGGATTTATCTTCCACTCATTCACGGCTTTCTTAAAGAGTTCCGCATATTTTGAAATTGAAAGTTCATCAATTGTATCTGGTGGAATACCAAGTTCTCTATACCACGTTTGCCGTTTCCAGAATTGTTCGGGAAGCCAGGTTCTAATCTTTTCTCGTCTTTCTTCATGTATTCTTTTAGGAGGAAGATCCGTGTCAGGATACATTCTATCCGCGCCAGGAAGAATTCTTTCAAAACCATTTGTGCCATCGCTCAGAGCTTGTCTTGTTTCAGATGGAATTCCAATCGTAGCTTCTTTAGCACGGATAATAATTTCATTAACAGCACACTGAATATCATCTTCACTTGCCCAGACAATTATCAACGTATCATCATCTGTTGCTTCTGTAAATTTCTTTACTTTCAGCCAATCGGAAGATGATAATGTGTCTGTCCTGCTGTCTGAGTGAATAAGATTTGGTATTGTGGTCAGGCAGGCAATAACTCTAACACGATCCGAGATTTCTTTGGAGAAGTAAGTATCGGTTTGTGTTTGCCATCGTAAAAGTTCTTTGAATCCTTTTAGAACCACACATCTTAGTTTTAACTTACTCTCGACTGCATTTTTTAATGGGCCGTAGTGAGGTTTCTTTATGATGGATGTTATATCATAATCTTTGGCTTTAAATGTTTCGGGAGTGATTCCTCTTCTTTTTAATTCTTCTCTTAATCTTAAAAGATTCCATTGACGCATTGCTTCGTTGTGAGTAAGCAATGGTATCATAGAAATCTTCGGAACACCTTTAATCTCAACACGTGTTCCGCCTTCAACACTTACATTCACATCCTGTCTTGCAGCACCGATTCCTCTTCGTACTTTATGAGTGCTTCTTACAAGCTTTGCACAAATCCATCCAACTTCTGCAACTTCATTTGGGTATCTCATATCCGGACCGGTTACGGTTTCTATCAGCGGCATTCCGAGACGATCAGTCAAATAAATTCTGTTGTGAGAAAAATCAGCAACTTCCCTGCAGGAATCTTCTTCAATTGACATCTGAACAATTTTTACTTTCCTGTCTTTGTAAGGTATCCAGCCATCTACCGCATAAATTGCCGTTCGCTGAAAACCCGTAGGAATACTACCATCAAGGTATTGTTTGCGTGCAATATGAAGTTCATCAACCAGCTTACAGTTATACAACATTCCGATTCCCAGAGCAATATCGAGTGCATCTTCGTTAATCAGAAACGGCGGAGTGTCATCCATCTCATAAGTACAGACAGTGTTTCTATTAATCCTGTAAATTATTTCTTTCTTTGTTTTGAACTCCATCAAAGCAGTGCCGTCATACTCACCAAGCTCAGATAGAGTGGGGCGCATATGACGAAGTATTTCAGCATCATATTTCTCACTGTAGATACCGGCAGGGCAACGACAAAATAATTTCTTATCGGTATAAAGCTGCTGGTGAATTTCGAGACCTGATTTGAAACCTACTGTTTGGTAGTCGGCTTCTGTCATCTCTCCGAATGGTTTGAAGATAAATTCTTTCATATTTTCTTTTCTGTTCCGCTGTCAACAAAAAAAATATTCCCGGCCGAGGACAGCATTATACCGTACAGGATGCCGGGAACACACAAGCGACATAAAATATTGGGTGGGATTAATATGATATATCGCTTATTTCAATAATTTCTGCTTCGCTATCGTGCTCGCGCAGATAGCTGATAAACTCCGGATTAAGATATTTCTGATGACTTTTTTCATAATCTCTTAACCAGCGTTCAACTTCTTCATGTGATAATGAACTCTTTAAATAATTCAGTTTTTCGGTGTCGTCAAAAATCCGGTAGTAATATATTTTTTTATTATTCATAATTTTTCTTTCCCCGGTTCTTTCTGATACTTCTGAAATTGTTTCATCAGTTAAAGTCATAATAAAACCTCTCTGTAAAGTTAAAAAAGTTTTCCGCCTTTTTTAAGGATGTCTCTGGCTATAATACCTTTTTGTATTTCGTTCGTTCCTTCGAATATTCTATTTATTCTTGAATCCCTGTAATAACGTTCTATCGGAAGCTCCTGCGAGTAACCCATTCCGCCATGAATCTGTACTGCACGATCAACAACTTCATCCAACGCATCGGAACAATAAAGCTTCACCATCGCTGACCTTGTTGAGATATCTTTTTTCAAATCATAATCTGTTGCCGTTCTGTAAACAATTGATTCCATGTTGAATATCATTACCGCCATCTCGGAAAGCATAAACTGCACCGCCTGGAAAAAGCTAATCGGGTGATCAAACTGTTTTCTTTCCTTTGAATAATTAGCGGATAACTCCAGCATTTCTTTTGCAACACCAAGACAAGCGGCACCAAGTCCGAGTCTTCCTGCATCGAGAGTTTTCATTGCAATTAAAAATCCCCTTCCGTCAACTCCCATTAAATTTTCTTTTGGAATCCGGACGTTTTCAAAACTTAATGCATTAGTGGTACTTCCTTTAATTCCCATTTTCTTTTCTGGGGGACCAACTTTAAAACCCGGCGTATCAGTTTCTACAATAAATGCACTAATGCCTTTTTCAGTTCTTGCAAACAACGAAAGTATCCCTGCTATACCGCCATTTGTAATCCAGAGCTTCTCTCCATTTATAACCCACTCATTACCTTCAAGATCAGCTTTTGTTTTTAAATGAAATGAATCCGAACCTGCTTGTGCTTCTGTTAAGCAGAATGCGCCAATCTTCTCACCGCTTGTAAGCTGTGTTAAATATTTTTTCTTCTGTGCTTCACTGCCGCCAAGATAAATTGCATTTGAACCGATTGATTGATGTGCACCAATAAAAGTTGCAGTTGACATACACCCTCGTGCAATTTCTTCCTGCATCAAGCAGTAACCAACTTCACCCATTCCTCCGCCGCCGTACTCTTCCGGAAAGGAAATTCCAAGGAAGCCAAGTTCAGCCATTTTCTTAATTAAGTCTTCGGGAATTTTTGCTTCGCTATCAATTTTTGCAGCGATTGGTTTTATTTCATTATTGGTGAAGTCTCTCACCATTTCACGAAGCATTTGCTGTTCTTCGGTAAGTTTTAGTTCTAACATCAGAAACGACCGCCTTAAATTAGTTAATAAATTCTCCCCTGATGAGAAACCCCCGGAAAATTCCCCAATGCCAGTGGTCGCTGGGTGGGTTCAAATAATATTCCATAAAGCGCAACTAATTAAAGGTATGAAATAAGCAAAATCAGGCAGTTTTAAGTTAATTGTTTTCAATTAATGGAAAGCTGGCTTTATCGTTTTCTTAGTTGTGAGAAGGGGAAACAGTTAATAATGAATAATTAAGAATGAAGAATTGAGAATTCTTAATTGATCCGGTATTTAGATTTTATTTTCTAGAAATAAAATAATAGTCAATTGTTGGCTTACTTTACCTCGGTACAATAATTATAGATTCTATACTTCTTGAAAATCTTGCTAATAGATATTTCATAAAATCACCTATAATCATTGCAGGTTTTCCTGTTCCTTTGGTGATTACTCTGCAAGTTAGAATTTTCACTCTTGATTGCCAGCTGATATTAATTGCACCTCGTACATTCGGATTAACACTGTGGATTTTTGCCCAGCCGGGACTTCTACCAGGCTTCTGTTTTGCTTCAACATAAAAATTATACTTCCACAGCTTTTCATCATGCGCAATCACATCTCTTAAAGATTTTCTTTCTGAACAAACTACCTGTATTAATGTCTGCATTTCAGTCTCCTGATTATTTCTAAAAACTGATTTGAAAACCAAATATTGGCTTGTGAATAAATTGTTCTGCGGTTATTGAATCGCTACTCTCATTTTCATATTTGTGAAGTTCAGGAATTAGATAACCGATTGCCGCTCCAACAATGTAACCAACAATTGCATCAGTAGGAAAGTGATTGTGCGTGTTAATGCGCGATAATCCTGTAACTGCAGGTATTAAAGCCGCGGCACTCCATATTAATACTTTTGCAGTATTGTCGGTTAAATATTCTGAAAAAACTCTGGCTGTAAAAAAAGAGTTCGAGGCTGTAAAAGATGTATGTCCCGAATAAAACGAATGTCTTGCACCAATTTTATATTTCTGTTCTAAAGGACTGTTTTCATCATAAACGAATGGCCGGTTTCTCGTTGTCAATCCTTTCACCAATCCATTTATACCAGCATTTAGAAGCACAACTTCGCCATACATCAAGGAGAGAGTGCCAAAGTCTTCCCTTGTGTCTTCATAAGTCAGGAATGTTACCGGTAGTAAAAATGAACCATAGAGAATAAAATCTGCTAACTTATCCTCTTCAAATGGGCCGACTGCAATCCTTACTGAGAAATTACACGGCGCCGGCGGGCGCC
>CAZLJI010000006.1:9136-26922 GCA_964559565.1 uncultured Ignavibacteriaceae bacterium
CAGGTTTAAGGGAATTTATTCCATCCTCCGTAAGCTGATTGTTATTTGACATAATTAAAAAAGCTGTGACACCAACTGCAGCACCGGCACTAATAATTGCTGCTTCCTTACCAAAGATTAATTCGAATGGCCCATCCTGCGAGCTTTGAGAAAAAGATAAACTAAAGGTGACAATAATTGAAAGAGCAAGAGAAGAAATGGATCTGTTAAAATTCATCAGCCGGTTAATAAAGATAAATTGAACTGTTTTGTTTAAGAAAAGTATGATTAATCTCTGAAAGAAAAAAGAAGCGGTTGACAGCGAATTGCCAACCGCTTTAAAGACAGCTTAATTGAAAGCATAACCTGCATTAATTCCAACATAAGCATTTCTAGGTTCACCCGCTTCATAATATCTTCCATTACTCGAGTTGATATTAACAAAGCCAGCATACACTCTATTAATTATGTTGTTCCACCCATATGAAATCAACAGGTTAAATTTTCCAAGCACCATATCAACGCCAATTCCGGCATTGAATGTAGTGTAATCATCTGTTTTATCTGAGTTCGCATCATCAACATACATTCCGCTTACATATCTTACACTGCCACGAACAAAGCCGGATATTCCACGCGCAATTTCGTGATTATACGCTGCGGCAAAGAATGCGTTGTGCTGTGGTACGCTCGGCGCTGCGTTTCCCTCAAAATTCTGAGTAGTCGTATCAAGGTTTTCATCAATAGTAAGTGCAAAATATTCATCATACGTAAAATCGGAGAATGTATAAGAAGCTTGAAGATTAAGACCTTCTAAAACATCTACACTTGCACCAACTTCTAAACCATTACGGGTAGTTTTAGCTGCGTTACGGAAAAACACATCTCCATAGACTTCGAACGGAATAATTTCATTTTCAATATAAATATTAAAGAATGTTGCCTCGAAACTTACATTGTTGAACATTTGCTCATCAAAGCTTCTTATGTTTCCTTTAATTCCTATTTCAAAGTTTCTGGATTCTTGTGCATTCAGGTCCGGGTTTAAATTGATGGACGGGTTTGAACTGGTTGGATAATTGTCCATTTCATTTCCTGCCGGTGAATCAAAACTGAGCCCGTAAGAAGTATATATAGCAATACTCTGAGTAAGCTTGAAATTGAGTGCTGCTTTTGGAGTAAATGCTTCGAATCTTCTGAAAGCACTTCGACTGCCGAGCAACATATCATCATTTTCAAAATAAACATTATCGTACCTGCCAGTGAGCAACAAATAAAACCTCTTTCCGTACAGTTCAAGAAAATCTGAAAAGTATATTCCGTTATTCCCCTGTATTTCGTCCGTGAGAGCAAGAAGCTGATCTCCTTTCTGTCCACCTATATTATCATACTCTGCAACCGGTCCGGTTTGATACAGCAGATCTCCACCAATAGAAAATTCATTATCCAATCCACCGATAGTATGTCTGTTGATGTATCTGAAAGAAGATCCCAATCCGTACCGATCCATAATTCTATAAGTCGCAGCAGTACGATGGAAATACTTGATTGTTCCATAAGGCACAATTTCTATTTCCTGGTTATTGTTCGTGCCAAATTTTGTGTTGAACTTTAAACCAATGCGTCCTTTTTGGGTGATTCTTTTTGAGTCTCTGTCTATTTCTCTTTGAACTGCCTGGTATGGATCTTCATCAAATTCTTCTTTTGTTAAAGAACCTGGAAGTTTTATCAACCCATCAACAAAATATCCGAATATTTGCAAGTTAGTTCCATCACCGGGAAGTACATCTACAACAGTGTTAAATATATGCCAGTAATCTTCGCTATGTGGTCTGAATCCCTTATAGTTGTGATAACTGTATGTTCCCAGAAATCCATATTTGTCTGTTCTAACCCCAAACTTCAATCCGTTTCTTCTCAAATCGAAAGAGCCGAACTCGTTGAATTGAGTTGCGAACGAATATGGAAAATAAATATCATTAATGAAGTTAATTACACCACCGGGTGCATTGGTATAAAGAGAAGATGAATTTCCCTTAACCAGCTCAATGCTTCCGATCGAATTGAAATCAATAGCTTCAATTCTTGTCTGCCCGTCCGGTTCCGATTCCGGAATTCCGTCAAGCAGTATTCTTACTCCTCTTATCCCTGTATTCGATCTGCTTCCGAATCCTCTTATTGCAATCCTCACATCATGATTTCCATAACGTGATTGAAGGAATAACCCAGGTACATTTTCCAGAACATTATCAACAGAAACTTTTTTGGAAAATTTGTACTGGGTATTCTTAAGTCGAATTACCGGATAAGGTATATCAATTATCTTCCTTTCCACGCGTGTTGCAGTTACCATTACATCATCAGTAGCATAAGT
The DNA here is from genome assembly GCA_964559565.1 of uncultured Ignavibacteriaceae bacterium. Taxonomy (GTDB): domain Bacteria; phylum Bacteroidota; class Ignavibacteria; order Ignavibacteriales; family Ignavibacteriaceae; genus IGN2. The sequence goes on from CAZLJI010000006.1 coordinate 11,490, forward strand.
CAATGAATCAACTTTTGTCATCGACGTATCGCCAACCACAAGCGTTTGCTGGGCATTCAGCATAACACTGCTCACTAAAAAGAAAAGAAGAATAATTAAAGGAGTAACTGTTTTTGATCTGAACATAGTTCACCTTATATAATTATTCAATTAGTTAATTATCAAAAGAATATAACTAAGTGAATCGAGGCGGCGGTGAAGGTATGTCTAAATAAAGAGATTTATAAGAATCGGTCCGCCAGTAGTTAAACACTGTTTCATTAATCTGGGCGATACCGATTAGTTCTGATTGAACAGGTTCTGAGATTGATAAACTAGATTTTATGATTGATGGAATATGTTTATCCTCCGATGAGTTTTTGTGAACTCTTTTGTCAAATTCTTCTTCCAGCTTCTTTTCTTTAGTATCATTAATACAATAAACAATCAGCTGTTTATCTGTTTCTTCCTTCTTAACAATGTCATACATATCTCCATTATACTTGAACTCTCGGGAGTGTATCCAACTAAAATCAATTTTATTATTTTCTATATCTTCTTTATTAAAGATTAATAACTCAATCATTTCCTCTTCGGATGGCATATCGGCTCTCTGCATCCCAACATATTTATAGTACATAGACATAAAGGGATGAATAGCCAGAAATCCGATGGTGTTATAAATAAAAAGAGAGAGGATCAATATTGAAGTAATTCTTCTCACGCTCAGCAATCATCAACCATAGTTTGAGTAAATCGGTTTAATACTACAAATCGAAAAGAGTTCAAAAACCGTGCTTTAAATTAACTATTATTAACAATAAAAACACTTGACGGAGAGTATTAAAAAAGTAGTTTCTACCGAAATGAGATGTTTTCATCGCAGACAAATAGTTGAGGAGATCTATTCTGCACTTAAAATTACTATTTTTTCTTCTGAATAGCTCTCCATCCCGTTGTAGGAACCATCGTTGGTCTGTGTATCTTGCTCATATATCCCGCTTGCTCTGCAATGTAAAAAGCATCCGGCTCAATTTCCTTTACAAGCTTCACGAGAGTTGACAAATTTTTTCTTTCGGAAGCAACATAAATTTCGGTTACTTTTCCATCTTTACCTTCACCTTCGAACGTAGTAACTGCAAAACCTTTTTCGCGGAGGGAGTCTGTAATTTCTTTTACATGCTTATTCGTTATAATTCTGAAATTGGTGTACCCCATAGCCAGTCTTTTTTCAACTAATATTCCAACCACATTACCCGTAGCAAATCCAAATGCATAAAACAGTCCGAGTATCGGAGTATGCATCACTTGCGGCAGCACAGCACTAAGAACAAGCAGCCAAACACTTGTTTCAATAAACGCAAGAAAGAAAGCGATTTTTGTTCTTCCCTGCACAATGCTGATTGTTCTTAATGTTCCAACCGAAACATCAACCACACGAGCGAGAAAAATGAGAATGCCAAGTAACCAGATGTTCATAGATTTTTTTCTATTAAATTATTTCTGGAATAAAATTACAAAGAAAATATTTTACGTCTTTACAACCAAATATTTTAAGATTGTCACACAGTGTATGTATTTCGTCAAGATTTCAAATCAAAAATGAATATAAACCACTGTTAATAGTATTAACTATTACCGAATCAATTTAATGCCCACTTGACAAGTAATATATAATTTTTATTTTTGTGCTGTCATTTATTGACAAAGAGCAAATCACTTCATTAGTTTTTATAACTGGGCCACGGGGCAATTGCGGGTCGGTTTAAAAAACAAAATTCATCGAAAAATATTATAGCAGAAATTGAGTCAGAGGTATAACTATAATCCTTTTACTCAAAGGAGAAACACATACTAATAGAATGATGCATTCAATGCAAACCATTATATGAAAGGGCAAGAAATGAGCTGCACAAAAAATATTCCTCCTTAGAATCACAAATTTGAGTTTGTTTTTTCTATTTAATAATTAACATTAAACAAAAACTATTTATCGGGGATCGCTATGAACAAAACTATTTCAAGGATTAAATCATTGACAGGAATATTTATCCTGTTGTTTTTAATTTCATTTAATCAATCTTTATTTGCACAGCTAACACCTGTCGTTAATCCACTTTTTACACAACCTGTGGCTGATCCGTTGGCAATTCCAAAATTTGTAAATCCACTTCCAATAGTTCCAAGATTGGAATTTCCAACCGGTGGTTTTACCGATATGTATATGGGCGTTGGCTCACATGATTTCGGACTACTGCCTGGAACTCCACTAAACGCTACTGTTTGGGGATATAATAATAATCCTGCCGCATTTGGATATTTAGGACCGACGATTGTTGCGAAAGAAAATCAGCAGTTAAATGTTCAATGGCATAATAATCTTGGTAACTCCTATCCATTACCACTTGATGAAACATTGCACTGGGCATTTGCTGGTCATATGGGAATGCCTCCAATGTATGATATTACCACGGATGGTATTCCAGCCGTTCCTCATTTACATGGTGGAAATACAGAATCAGCAAGTGATGGTTTACCAGAGGCATGGTGGAGTTCTATTACTGGTGTTACAGGGATGGATTTTGTAAAAACTTTATATACTTATGATAATAATCAAGAAGCAGCTACGATTTGGTATCACGATCATGCTTTAGGGATAACAAGACTTAATGTTTACATGGGTCTCGCTGCTTTTTATTTCTTACGAGATGATAATGAGCTCAATATGATTGCAAACAATCAGCTGCCATCCAGTGCATATGAAATTGAGTTAGCAATTCAGGATAAAATGTTTTATCCAGACGGTCAGCTTGCATACCCGGATGCCCCTTGGTTGAGTGTGCCGGGATTTACAACCTGGGAAGGAGGACCTTCGGTGCAGCCAGAATTCTTTGGAGATGTGATTGTAGTTAATGGAAAAGCATGGCCGGTATTAGATGTTGAACCAAGAAAATATCGTTTCAGAATCCTCAACGGTTCAGATTCTAGATTCTATAATTTAAGGTTAGCTGCCCCGGTTAATACTAATCAACCATTCTGGTGGACAATTATTGGCTCAGATCAAGGTTTTCTAAATGCACCGTTGAGCCAGAGAGAATTACTTATTGCTCCAGGTGAACGATATGATGTGGTTGTTGATTTCTCCGATCCGGCATTATTAGGTCAGACAATAATCGTACGCAATAATGCTAAAACACCTTTCCCCAATGGTGCGATTGTAAATCCGAATACAACTGGGCAAATAATGGCTTTCAGAGTCGGTTCGACACCAGTTGCTGATCCGGTTGTATTGCCTTCAACATTAAGACCTCAGCCTGTAGCGACTCTGACTCCTGATAACACCAGAAGATTAGTTTTGTTTGAAGGAATGGATGAGTTCGGTCGCATGCAACCTATGCTTGGAACCATCGATCCTACCAACCCAAATCCCGATCTTGACGGAACTTTAATGTGGAGCGACCCAACAACAGAATTTCCATTTTTAAATTCAACTGAGATCTGGGAAATGTACAATGCAACACCTGATGCTCACCCTATGCATATTCATTTAGTTCAGTTTCAGATTTTAGGAAGACAGAAATTCACTGCAACTGTTTTGCCTAAAGAAAATATGGCTCATGACGGTTCCATGTCTATGGGTGGAAAGTTGTCTAATATCAGTCTGAAGGGAAAAGAAAATAAACCGGGATTTTATGAGGCAGGATGGAAAGATACTGGTATTATGTATCCTGGAGAAAGAACAAGAGTTATAGCCAAGTTTGAGAGAGAGGGTGAATATGTTTGGCACTGTCATATACTTTCTCACGAAGATCATGAGATGATGAGAAGGTTTGAGGTTATTCCACAAACATTACCGAAGAACGGAACAGGGGATGTTCTTGCTTCAATATCAAATTTTGAACTCGAACAGAACTACCCCAATCCATTTAACCCAACAACCAACATCAGATTTACTGTTGCCGAAGATGGTTTTGTATCTCTGAAAGTTTTTGATGTGTTAGGAAGAGAAGTTAAAAACTTGTTGAATCAGGAAGTTGCGGCCGGCAGATACGACATTTCGTTTGATGCTTCAGACCTGACAAGTGGCACTTACATTTACCAGCTAAGCGCTGACAACAGAATTGAATCAAAGAAGATGATGCTTCTCAAGTAATTTTGTTTAGCAAAGAAAAAATCAAAGGACGACCGCGTGTCGTCCTTTTTATTTTAAAAATGAGATAATCCAAATTTTCGATGTAATTCATTATTATCAATCTAATTCACAACACAAACCAATCCTTTTAGGTATAATCCTTCCGGAAAATTGAGAGAAACAGTATGATCTGAAGCTTGAGTAAGCTGCTTAACTATTTTCACTTCTCTTCCGGAATCAAGTGCAGCATCTGAAACAATTTTCTGAAAAAGTTCCTGTGATATGTGTCCCGAACAAGAAAAAGTAAATAACACTCCTCCTGGATTTAGCAGCTTCATCGCAAGTAAATTAATATCTTTATATCCTCTGCTCGCCTGCTGAATTTGTGCGACTGATTCGGCAAACTTTGGCGGATCAAGAATGATCAAGTCGAATGTTCTTCTTTCATCTCTGAATTTTCTAAGCACTTCAAAAACATCTCCGTTGATGTTTTCAACTAAAGAAGAATTAAAATTATTTAGTTCGAAATTTTTATTAGATAGTTCAATTGCAGAAGCTGAAGATTCAATTTGGGTGACTTTATTCACACCAGCAGCTAAAGAATAAATTGAAAATCCACCTGTGTATGAAAAGCAATTGAGAACGTTCTTTCCTCTTGAAAATTCTGAAACTAATGCACGGTTATCTCTTTGGTCAAGATAGAATCCGGTTTTGTGACCACCTTTTATATCTACTAAAAACCTAAATCCATTTTCTTGAACTTCAATCAGATCTTCAGGAATGTTTCCCTTTAACAAGCCTTGTGTTGGTTGAAGACCTTCTTTGGTTCTAACTTCAACATCAGAGCGTTCAAATAATCCGGTGGGTTTAAAAGTTTCACTTAATATTTTAATAATTATTTCTTTATTAGCTTCGACTCCTGCAGAAAGAAACTGGCAGACCAGATATTCCGAGTAACGATCAACAATCAGTCCCGGTAATCCATCACTCTCGGCATTAATAATTCTGTACGCATTTGTTTTGGAGATGTCGATGATTTTTTCTCTGAGTGAATTTGCAAGAGTAATTTTTCTTCTAAAAAAACCTTCATCAATTTTTTCTTCCGAATCAAATGACCAAACTCTTACACGAATTTGAGATGATGGTGAGAAACCTCCATTACCAATAAGCTTTTTATCCGAAGTAAATATCTGAACCGTTCCCCCGTTTGAAGGATTGCCTTCAACTCTATCAATAGCGCCGGAAAAAATCCAGGGATGTTTTCGTTTTATAAACGAGTCAGCAGATTTCTTTAAAGTAACAGAAGGCAATGTGTCGATGGTTTTAATAATTAAATATTGCTAAGGCTTAAATTACAAATCATAAGCACCAAGTGACAAATAATGATCAAATATAAAATTCTAAATAGAGTCGTTTAAAAATTTAGATATTAGTGCTTGAATTTTATTTGTCATTTGAGTTTTGGTTATTGAAATTTCACCTTCTGCATAATGCAGGCGATATAACAACTAAGCAGGAAGCTTTCCCAAAACTCCCCAAACCCATTTGTGCGCCCGGTGAATAAGCGCAGAGGGTTGCGCAAACATTAAAATGCACTCATTAGAAACACAGTCAATTCCATTTTCTTCACAGAATTTTATTGCGGCATCTGATTGTGAACCTTGCTGCAGCCAGACTTTCTTTATTCCGGCTTCTTTAGCTTCTTTTACAACTTTTTCTGTTTGTGTGGGTGGAATATTAATTACGACTGCATCAACTTTTTCAGGAAGAGAATGTAAATCAGGATAACAAGCATCACCTTCAAAAGTGGTTATGTGTGGATTGATCGGAAAGACCTGATAGCCTTTTTGTTTCAGCTCTTTGTAAATCGCATTCCCAAATTTTGTTTTCTTTCTGGAAACACCAACGATAGCAATTTTCTTTTGAGCTAAAAAATCATCAACATTTTTTTTAGAATTCATTGTGAATCTCCTTTAAGTATTTATCTTAAATAAAAATTATCAACCCGGGAATCTATCCCCTTTTCCTCTTTCACCTTTCAAGGTTAAAATTTCCGAAGCAATTTCCTCAATGGGTTTGTTAGTAACATTTATTATTGCCCAGCCCGGATTCTTGCTAAAAATATTTCTTGCATACATCAGCTCCATCCGGACATATTCGATGTCATCGTAATCACCAACAGCACCACCAAGATAATTTTGTCTTGCACGACGAAGTTCAGCTAAAGCACGGGCATTTGTATCAAGACAAAATACATTTGATGCAAGAAGCTTATTAATAATAGGGGGAAACTCCTGCCCTATCACAATTGGAACATTGGCCACAAACCAACCTTTAAATGCAAGGTAAATACTTATTGGTGTTTTAAAAGTTCTTGAAACACCAAGCAAAACTATCTCTGCTTTTTTCAGTTCATTTACCCGCTGCCCGTCATCATGATGAAAAGCAAATTCCATCGTTTCAATTCTTCTGAAATAAGTTTTATTCAGCTGTCCGAAAAGTCCCGGTTTTTCCGCAGGTGATACAGAAAATTCTTCTGATAGTCTTGCAAGAAGTCCGCCCATTAAGTCAATAGTATCAACATTATTCTTTCTTCCACCACGAAGCATAGCTTCGCGAAGCTTATCAGTCACCAATGTATGTACAATGAAACCATCATTTTCTTTTGCTTCCTTAATAACATTGATAACTTTCTGCTCAGTTCTGACTTTTGGTTTGCGAATAAGATTTACCTTTACAGAACCAAATTGAATAAGCGCTGCATTTAGTGCTTGTTCGGCTGTTCTACCGGTACCATCAGAAACTATGTAAATGTTATATTCTTTCTTCATCGCACAAAGAATTAAGAATTGTGTGATTCAACTTAAGACTAAAGAAAGATTAAGACAATAACTGAGATTGGCTTTAAAAATATTTCACAACTGAATTGTAAACCAAATCAATTGGAAGTTCTTTAATACATTTAAACTTAACATCAGTTCTTTTACAAATGAGTGGTCTTTGTGAATAGAAAAAACAAGGGGCACAATCTAGATTAAGCGAGACAATTTGGTGTTCGGTTTTCCAGGGATAAATATATTTTTGATTTGTTGGTCCAATTATCGCAACAACTTTCAATCCCATTGCCGCAGCAATATGCATCTGGCTTGAATCGTTTGTTACAAACACATTGCATCTTCTGATGATTGCTGTGCTTTGTGTAATACTCTCTGCATTAACAACAAAAGAATTTTTAGAACCGATGAGTGAATGAATTTGGTCTTTTAGTTCTTTTTCCTCAGGTCCGCCAAATATTAATATTTTAGCTGAATGATCTTTAATAAGTTTTTCCCCAAGTTCAGCAAACTTTTCTGGCTCCCATCTTCGTTTGATGTGATTCTTCAAAGTTGCGCATCCGGGATGAAAACCAATTACAAGGTCATTAGACGAAATTCCAGCATCAATCAAAAATTTATTTCCTGAAACAATTTCATTTTCAGGGATGGGAAATTCAAGCGATGGTTCTTCATTAAACTTTTTGCCAATTAGTGCTTCACACAATTTAATATTGGCCTGAACATTATGAACATCATCATTCTCCGGCACTCTGACATTATTCAAAAAGCCAAAATTGCTTTTATTCTTCCGCAAGTAAACGATGCCAGCACGCTTCTTAGCACCGATAAAGAAGTTAATAAAATTATATTCTTTTCTATTGGAAGGATAGACGTTTATTGAAGCATCATACTTCTTTCTTAATTGGAAAAGGAATTTAAAGGACTTGAAAGCTCCCTCTTCCATAAAATTGAAATGAATTACTTTATTCAGATTAGGATTGGAAGAATATATTTCCTGAGCTCCTCTGTACATAACAAGTGCATCAATTTCTGCATTGGGGAGATTCTTTCGCAGAAGTTTTAATGCGGGTGTAAACATCAATGCATCACCGATACCAGAAAGTGCAATTACCAATATTTTCATAACGAAAATTTACAAAAAAAAGTCCGGCAAATGCCGGACTGATAAATAATTAAAAACATTTTGCTTAGTTGTCCAAGGTATCCTTTGGCTGAGTCATCTGCTGATATCTTTCAATGTTTGATTTCACAGTTGGATCATTCGGAAACAAAGTTTCAAGTTTTTGCCAAAGTGCAAGCAGCTTATCATATTGTTCAGTGTTTTCATAAATCTCGATCAACAGTCTGTATGGATTATAATAGGACTGCACATCACCAGGATTTTTCTCAAGATCTGCCAGAGCTCTTGCCTCAACATCAGAAGAAATCTCAGAAAACTTCGCTCTGTCACCCGCAAAAAAGTACAAATTCGCAACTTCAAACAACAAGCCATTATCCATTCCTAATACTTTGTAAGGCAACTTTGCATTCATATCATTTAATGTAGCAACAAGATTCTGATTATCACCAATACTTCTATAATAAACAGCTAACCTCATAAAAGCATTTCGGTAGTTTTGAACCATACGAGTATGGTTTTCATCAAAGAAGATTGTTGAGTCGTTCAAACCGGTAAACCTGAATCCGGGCAGAAAATTTTTACTCGCAACAACATTGCCCCCAAGCTGTGCTTTTACCATTTCCACGTTTATAAATTCGTTACCGGGTTGTCGTCTCTCAGGAACAAGTCTGAAAGTCATTCCTTCCATCTTTAAATAATCCTGCAGACCGATCTTACTGTCATCTGAACAAGTGACAGCAAAATAAATTGGTCTCTCCCAGTTATTAGCTTCAACTATTTCCTTGACCATAATATCCTGGACACGAATTGCTTTAATGTCACCAAAGGTTAATGTGTTTGACATCTTCCAGGTCATTTTTCCAGCCTTTAATAAAGAGGTATCATTGATTGCATATTCATCGATGATTTTTAACATTTCATTCTGGCTGCCAGCAGTTGGTGTAGGAATGGTAATGTCTGTTGGCGACCATTGTGTTGGTCTTAAATCAGTAGCATTAATTCTTGCATCAGGAATTCGTATTTTAACTGTACCAACGCCGTAAGGATCGTTGTTCTTCAACTGTCTTACATACCAATCAGTATTTAGCAAACTCAGATTAACAACTTTAACATCTCTTCTCACCCCTTCAACATCCTGAAGGTACCAAAGCGGGAAAGTATCGTTATCGCCATTTGTAAATAATATGCCGTTTGGTGCAGTGCTTTGTAAGATATTATATGAATAATCCCATGGTACCCAGTTTCTTGAGCGGTCATGAGTATGGTAGTTAGCATCCAACATTTTTATAGGAACAAACACAAAGGTGAAAGCAAGAACTCCGAAAACGGCAGTATTTCCATAAGATTCTTTTTTAATTTTTTTCTGAACTAAATCCACCAATCCACGAACACCGATAGCAATCCAAATTGAAAAGACAAAAAACGCACCGACATAAAAATAATCACGTTCTCTTGGCTGCGGCTGCTGCTGGTTTTGATAAAATGCAGTGAGATATCCCAGCAAAATAAATGCTACCATAAAGACTGATGCCATTTTCCAGTCTCTTCTGAAGTGATAATAAATTCCAAATAAACCTATAAGTAGTGGAATCCCGAATAGCGAATCGGATACATTACCATTGAAATTTACTCGAATAATCTTTCCAAAAATATTTCCAATGGAATTAAATGGGGCGATATTTGCTCCGTCATCCTGAACCCATCCTTCACGACCAGTATAATTCCAGAGCAAGTACCTGGTCATCATATGGTTCATCTGATAGTCATAAAAGAAATCCAGATCGCTTGAGTAATTTGTAAAAACTCCCTGCTGATGAGGCTCACTCGAAAACCTTCTTTTGAAAGTCGGGAAGTCACCATATTGCTCTCTGTTAAGATACTGTTCCAGTTTCGGAAATGTAGTCGGTTCATTCTCATTCATCGGGGGATTTTGATTGGCTCTGATAATTACCATCGAGAAGGTGGTAAATCCTATCAAAATAAAAATTGCGGACATAAAGATCATATGAAGCGTTGGTTTGTTGTTAGTCACTGTGTAATACACCGCATAACCTAACATCGCAAGAATGGTAATAAATAAAATTATTTCAACAAAAATGTTTTCTTTTCCAATTGCGGTCATTAAAGATGGTAGGAATTTCACCACCCCGGGATATGTTGCAAATAGTGCAACAGATCCGATGATAATGGGAAGATAAAAAGAATTCCTGTTAAAAACTTTCTTCCAGAAAATTCCCATAACAATGGCACTGATTCCTACAAACATCAGTTTGAATTTTGTATCAAAATCACTGTATTGTTCATTAGTCGGGGGAGTTGCGACGGTCTCACTTGCCCACCATGCAAGAGCAAGTACTAAGATAATCCCTGCGTGTGCGAGCAAAATGTAGCCTGTTTTTTTAAGTGCATCTTCATCATTTAAATATTTTCTGAAATAGATCACCATAACAACGGGAACTATAGTTAATACGCTCATCAGGTGGACACCAGTTGACAGTCCTACCAGATAAGCAATGGCCAGAATATATTTTTCACTATCCTTATTATCAGCACGTTCATACCATCTGACTATTAAATATGTAATTGCAGCTACGAGTAGAGTGCTGAAGGCATAAACCTCTGCCTCGACACCATTAAACCAAAAAGTATCGCTGAATGCGAGAGATAACGCACCAATTGCAGCAGCTGTGTAGGTTGCTATAGCATCAAAAGTTTTTTCTGGTTTCTTACCCTTGAAGATATTAATGAGCTTTACGGCAACCAGGTAAAGGAAAAGAACTGATAGTGCGCTTGAAAAGACAGAAATAAGATTTACTTTAAATCCGATATTTTCAAAAAACGGTATTTTTGAAAAGATATTTCCAAGCAATAAAAAGAATGGCGTGCCCGGCGGATGGGGAACCTGAAGATAAAAACTGGCGGCAATAAATTCACCACAGTCCCAGAACGAAACCGACGGTTGAACGGTCATCCAGTAAACTACCAGTGTAATTAAAAATACTCCGGCAGCATATATTCTATGTAAAAGTTTAAGGTTCATTATCTCCTCATTAGAAAAAGAAAGTCAAAATTAGCTACAATTGGATTTGTATACAATGAAAACTGTAGAATAAAATTCATTTGTTGGTATCGTCGTCAGAACTTTTCTTGAAGAATTTATCATACTTAGAGGTGTCGACAGGTTTGTGGTATTTATCGTGAAGCTCCTTGAGTCGCTTCATAGATACGGTATCGAATTCATCATCGTCTTTATCTCTTTTAACAAACATCGTAAATTCATCATATTCCTGTCTAGTGAAATTACGCTCATATTTCTTTAGTAATTCAAGAAGTTTTTTTTGTTCTCTGTAAACAGACATCATCTAAATATGGTATAATCAAGAATAAATTACTTTGTAAAATAACCAATGTGTAACAGTGAAAAAATTGATTTAATTATAAACTATAGACGAAGATGCAGATGAATTGGTTCTCAACCTTCAACCTTTTTTAATTTTGGGGAAAAACGCCCCGATATTCTTCGCCCCATTCTCGTAGAAGGTCAATAACCGGAATTACAGATCTTCCCAGAAGTGTAAGACTGTATTCAACTTTGGGAGGTACTTCGGGATATACTTTTCTTGTAATTATTTCAGCTTCTTCCAATTCCCGTAGCTGTTGAGTTAACATTTTATGAGTTACTCTCGGTAGAGACCTCCGGAGCTCACCATATCTTTTTGTTCCATCTTTTAGTCTCCAGATAATAGGCATCTTCCATTTGCCTCCTATTATTTCCAGTGAAAGCTCAACTGGATTATTATATATTCTTCCTTTAAAGCTGAATTCTGGCATATAATTTACAATACTTACTTTATTGATAGTATATTACATAATTGTATGTACTTGCACAAATATAGTATATACAGTAGATTCGAGCAAACACTTATTAAAAATTAATACAAAGGAAAACTATGAGCGCAAACATTGATGTTCTCAATCCGGAGAAAAGAAAAAAAGTATTGCTTGTTGCAGCAAATCCTTCTGTATCAAAGCAAACAGGCTGGCCAATTGGTTTTTGGGCTGCTGAGCTAACACATCCTTATTTTGAGTTTACAGAGAAAGGTTATGAAGTTGAAATTGTTAGTCCTGATGGCGGCAAGCTTGAGCTTGATGGTTTCAGCGATCCGCGACATAAAAGCGGGTATTCTGTTAACGATTTAATCAGCTGGGGATTTTTAAGTTCGCCAAATCATGCAAAGCTGCTCGATAACACAAAAAGCATCTCACAAGTTAAGATTGATGATTATGATACTTTGTTTCTGGCTGGCGGCCAATCACCAATGTATACATTTATTGATAACGAAAAGCTTCACAAGTTTGTTGCGGATTTTTATGATGCCGGAAAAGTTTTAGCAATTGTTTGCCATGCTGCTTGTGTTCTCCTTAAAGCAAAAACAAAGGAAGGTAAATTTTTAGTTGATGGAAAAACCTGGACAGGATTTGCTAATAGTGAGGAACTGTTTGCTGATAATTTTGTTGGAATGAAAATTCAACCATTTTGGATTGAAGATGAAGCAAAGAAAATTCCCAACACAAACTTTATTGTTAATGGAATGTTCAAGCCATTTGCTGTAAGAGATGGAAGATTAATTACCGGTCAACAGCAAAACTCCGGCGGAGCCGCAGCTAAACTAGTAATTGAAGCACTTGGAATTTAAAATTATAAGGAGTCAACTAATATGAAAATTGCAATTATCGGAGCCGGAAATGTTGGCGGAGCTTTAGCTAAACAATGGGCAAAAGCAGGACATAAAATTTATCTTGGCTTAAGAGATCTAACCTCAGCTGACGCAAAAGAACTTGAAAATCTTTCTTCAAACATTTCTTCTTATTCTATCAGCGCGGCTATTAACGAAGCGGAAGTTGTTTTATTCTCAACTCCGCCAGAGGTCGCAGTTGAGGTTGCCAAGCAGAATACAGCATTGAACAACAAGATTGTTATTGATGCAACAAACTCTGTGTTCAAAAAACCCGAGCCATATAAAACTGCATTTGAAGGAATTAAGAAGGAAACCGGATGCGTAGATATAGTTAAATGCTTCAATTCAACGGGATTTGAGAATATGGAAAATCCCAATTATGGAGACACAGCCATTGATATGTTTGCTGCCGGCTCAAGCGAAAAGGCAAAAGAGATTGCAAGAGAATTATCACTTGATGCGGGGTTTGCTGAGTGTTATGATTTTGGCGGAGACGATAAAGTGGAGCTGCTTGAACAATTTGCATTCAGCTGGATAAACCTTGCTATCATACAAAAGCACGGAAGGAGTATTGCCTTTAAAGTTTTAAAGAGATAGGTGATGCTTTTCTAAAAAATTTAATTACTATATTCTTTTCCATCTTTAAAGCAACCTTAATAATTATATGTCCAAAATATTAATTCTATTTGCACATCCGGCTTTAGAAAAATCACGTGTAAATAAATATCTGATAAAGAATCTAAAGTCTTTGCCTGATGTTACGCTGAACGATCTTTACGAAGAATATTTTGATTTTAATATTGATGTAGAGAAAGAAAAAAAACTTCTTCTCGGACATGACTTGATAATATTTCACCATCCTTTCTTTTGGTACAGTACTCCTGCATTATTAAAGCAATGGCAGGATCTTGTACTTGAGCATGGCTGGGCTTATGGTTCAAAAGGAATCGCACTGGTTGGAAAAAAGATGATGAACATTATTACAACCGGCGGATCATCACAGGCTTATACAAAAGAAAGCATAAATCAACACACTATCCGTGAATTTCTATTACCTATTGAGCAAACTGCAAAATTATGTGGAATGATTTATCTTCCTCCTTTTTTAATTCAAGGCACACATCGTTTAACTGAAAACGAGATAGAAGATCATGCCAAAGAATATCTAAAGCTATTAAAAGATTTATGCGAGGATAAATTTACTATTAACGATTTACTTAGATACGAAACATTTAATGAGTTTCTCCCAAAATAATTTTTAATTTTTCATTCTTAATTGTTAATCGAATTATGCATAACGATTCATTTTTCTTTCAGGCTCTTGTTTATCTAACAGCAGCTGTAGTTTCCGTACCGATTGCAAAAAGGATTGGACTTGGCTCTGTACTGGGATATTTAATAGCTGGTGTAATTATTGGTCCTGCTGTTCTAGGCTTAATAGGAGAAGAAGGACAGGACATAATGCACTTTGCTGAGTTCGGAGTAGTGATGATGCTGTTTGTTATCGGGCTTGAACTTGAACCATCGTTATTGTGGAGAATGAGAAATTCAATTCTTGGTTTAGGCGGGTTGCAGGTTCTGCTAACTACTGCAGTGGTGTTTATCACAGCAATTACATTAGGAGTTTCCTGGCAGGCATCACTGGCACTGGGGATGACGCTTTCGCTTTCATCAACAGCTATTGTTCTTCAAACTATGAATGAAAAGGGACTGATGAAATCAGCTTCGGGGCAAAGTTCATTTTCAGTTCTTCTGTTTCAGGATATTGCGGTTATCCCGATGCTTGCAATTTTTCCTCTTCTTGCAACACAAATTGTTCATACATCAGATGATCATCAAACATTAGTTGGTTCACTTCCCGGCTGGGCACAGACTCTCGTGGTGCTTGGAGCAGTTGCTTCAATAATTATCGCAGGCAGATTTCTTATTCGCCCGGCATTTAGATTTATTGCGCAGACAAAGCTGCTTGAAATATTTACAGCAGCCTCGCTTCTTCTTGTAATTGCAATTGCTGTATTAATGACACAGGTTGGATTAAGCCCTGCACTTGGAACCTTTCTTGCGGGTGTTGTGCTAGCAAACAGCGAATATCGCCATGAACTTATCAGCGACATAGAACCATTTAAAGGATTGCTGTTGGGATTATTTTTCATATCAGTCGGAGCATCAATAAATTTTAACCTGATAATTGAATCACCGATTCTTATAGCCGCATTGGTCATATTGTTGATGACAATAAAAGGAATTGTTCTTTTTGTTCTTGGGAAATTTTTTGGATTGAGTACAGATCAAAATTTAATTTTCTCGGTTGCACTTTCTCAGGTTGGTGAGTTTGCTTTTGTACTGTTTTCATTTGCTGCTCAAAACAGTATAATTCCTGATGATCTGATCAACATTATGGTTGCAGTGGTTGCTCTTTCGATGGCAACGACACCAATAGTAATAGTATTAAATGAAAGACTAATTCTTCCCCGATTTGGGACTAAACAAAAATCGGAGCGTGAAGCCGATACAGTTGAAGAGGAAAACCCGGTTATAATTGCAGGGTTTGATAGATTTGGTAATGTTGTTGGCAGGTTGCTTAAAGCGAATGGTATTGGGACTACTGTTTTGGATTTTGATTCAG
>CAZLJI010000006.1:26932-27237 GCA_964559565.1 uncultured Ignavibacteriaceae bacterium
ATCGAGTTGATGTACTTAGAAAACTTGGACTGAAGGTTTATTACGGCGATGCATCAAGACATGAATTACTGCATGCTGCAGGAGCAGATAAAGCAAAAATAATTGTAATTGCATTTGAAGATCCCGAAAAAAATATTTCACTGGTACATACTGTTCAGAAACATTTTCCCCATCTTAAAATTGTGGTTAGAGCGGTAGATAGAGGTGATGCCAACAAACTAATTACTACCGGAATTAATGATGTTTACATGGAAACTGTTGATAAATCATTACGGCTGGGAATAGATGTTATGAGACAAATTGGA
>CAZLJI010000007.1:0-26003 GCA_964559565.1 uncultured Ignavibacteriaceae bacterium
TCCCGAAACTTTTGCAAATGAAACCTGGGTAACCTTTCTTGCCGGAACTTTCCGCTCTGTAAGATTCGGAATAAATGAAGCACACGGCGGCGGTAATGCAATCATTTACAATTACTTGCTTGAAAAGGGTGCATATGAATACAATGAACAAACTCAGAAAGTAAAAGTGAATTTTGAAAAGATCGGTCCTGCACTTGAAGAGCTTGCAAATATTGTATTGATGATACAGGCAAAAGGAGATTATCAGGGTGCAAAAGATTTAATTGCAAAGTATGTTGTGAATTCTCCTTCGATGGAAACACTCAGGAAAAAACTTGAACATCTTCCGGTTGATATTAAGCCGGTTTATGAGATTGAGAAGATGTATCAGTAATTAGAAATTTATTTTGTAGGGGCGTATTGCATACGCCCCATATTTTCATCTTTTGGCGAATCCAATTTGCCCTTACTTAAGCAGAACTAATTTTTTTGTTTCAGTAAAACCTTGTCCTGAGCCTGTCGAAGGATCGGCTGCAGTCAAAGTATAAAAATAAGTTCCGCTTGGTAAACCGGTCGCATCAAAATTTATTTCATAAACTCCTGCATGTTGAACATCGTTCACTAAAGTAGCTACCTCGCTTCCGAGTATATCATAAACTTTCAATGATATATAACTGAATTCACCGATTTCATATTTGATCGTTGTTGTTGGATTAAACGGATTTGGATAAGCATCAGATAATGAATATCCGGAGATTACAGGATCGGGAGTAACATCCGAAGGACTGTTGCCGGATTCGATTAGCAAAAGTCCTGCATCTCCCAATGTTGCATTATTAAAATCCGAACCTGCAATAAGAAAATATTTATAACCGACGTTTATTACATCGAAACATCTGTCTTCGCCGGTATCACCGTAAGTTTTTGTTTGAACCGTATCGCCGTTTTCATCAGTCCATATTAAATAATAATTAAACTCACCAGCGATACCCGAATCGGTACCGCCCATTACCAGGTAACCGTTATCTTTTTTCAAAATTCGCCTGCCCTCATCGTAACCGGCTCCGCCGTAAGTTTTCTGCCATTGCAAGTTACCGGATGAATCTGTCTTTACTACATAAACATCTAACTCACCATTACCAAACGAAGAAGAATGTCCGCAGACGATATAGCCGTTGTCATCAGTTTCAATAACTGATATGCCTTCGTCAAAGTTGTTACCACCGAAAACTTTCGTCCAAAGAGTATCACCGTTCGCATTAAGCTTCAACAGCCAGAGAGAACTCCAGTCATATTGACCTGTTATAATGTATCCGCCATCAGAAGTTTTGCTTATACCGTATCCGCCGTCATTACCAGAAGTGCCGTAAGTCTTAAACCAAAGCGAATCGCCATCAACATTTGTTTTAAAAATGAACAGATCTTCTTCACCAACACTGAATGATTTAGTTACACCTGTAATTACCAGACCACCGTCATCCGCATTTGTTAATGAAAGAGCAACTTCTTTTTGTGGTCCGCCGAAGTTTTTTTCCCAGAGAAGATTGCCGTCGATATCTACTTTTACGAGATAAATATTTTCGAAATTAAACTCAGTATCAGTTAAACCGGTTGCAACAAACTTGCCGTCTGAAGATTCAACGAGGTCTGCAAAAACATCGTTACCGTCCCAACCGAAATGTCTTGTCCATACCGAATCACCATTAGAATCAGCTTTGAACAAATAAGCATTTCCCCATCTTCCCAGACCGTACGATTGTGTATAACCTGCAACGATGAATTCTTCAGTGTCTGTGTAAACAACCGAATTAGCTTCATCGTATTCTGTTCCCCCAAACATTTTATTCCATATTATATCGCCGGGATTTTGTGCGAATAAATTAATTCCTGTTAGTAATAGAACAGGAATAAGATTTTTTAACATTAGCGCTCCTTATGTAATTGATGAAATTTGATTTGATAATTGTAGATGAATTACGGGCGCCAAATATAGACCAGTCTCCTCCGCAATTCAATCTGCTTTTTTATAGTGCGTGACCGCTGTCACTTAAAACTTATTTGATTAAATTTGCCACTCATTTTATTTATATAGTGAAAAAGATTTTTTAGTAATGACAGAACAAAATAGAAATAGTTATAACGAAGATGTTCATTTTGTGAACAAAGATGGACGAGAGTTTATTATTGTTGGCACAGCACACATTTCCCGACAATCAGCTGACCTGGTTAGAGAAGTTATAGAAAAAGAAAAACCCGATGTTGTTTGTGTGGAGCTTGATGAGAAAAGACTTAAAGCTCTTTCGGAAAAAAACCGATGGGAAAATCTGGATCTAAGACAAATTATAAAAAATAAGCAGCTAAGCACACTGATGGTAAATCTTGTTCTTTCTTCTTACCAAAAAAAACTAGGTGAAAAACTTGGAGTTACACCGGGCACAGAATTACTTGAAGCAGTAAAAACCGCAAACGAAAATAATATTCCAGTAGAACTTTGTGACAGGGAAGTAAGAGTAACATTACGACGTGCCTGGCATTCAATGAATTTATGGCAGAAGAGTAAATTTCTCTCCGGCGGTTTAGCTGGTTTGTTTGAAAAGCAAGAGTTAACGGAAGAAAAGTTAGCAGAACTTCGCAGCAAAGACGTTCTTTCCGAGATGATGGACGAAATTGGTAAAGCGATGCCTGTTTTGAAAAAAGTTATCATTGACGAACGCGATGAGTACATTGCTCAAAAGATGAAAGAAAGTAAGGGGAAAAAAGTTATCTCTGTAGTTGGTGCAGGGCACGTTAAAGGTATTGTAAAATTTTTGGAAAGAAATAAGGATACAGATTTAAAGAATATTGAAATAATTCCAGAGCCATCATTTATTAGTAAGATTATGGGATGGAGTATTCCGGTAATAATTGTTGCATCAATATTTTATATTGGATTCAGCCAGGGAATTAGTGAAGCAGGGAACAATGCACTTTTTTGGATTCTTGCTTGCGGTATTCCAAGTGCTATTGGTGCACTGATTTCCATAGCACATCCGCTAACTATTCTTGCTTCATTTGTTTCAGCTCCGATTACAAGTCTTTCGCCGTTGATTGGAGTAGGATATGTTGCTGCATTTGTTCAGGCATATGTGCAGCCTCCACTTGTGAAGGAATTTCAGGAAGTTTCAAAAGATTTTAAGAAAGTTAGCAATTGGTGGAAGAATCGTCTGCTCAAAGTTTTCCTTGTATTTATATTATCAAGCATCGGTGGCGTAATTGGCACCTCGGTTGGATTTTTTGAGATTGTAAGAAATGTATTCAACTGATAGAAATAAAAAAAGTCCGGTAACTACCGGACTTCAATGTTAATAGAGAAATGTATTGATTACCCCAAGTACGCTTTTAATCTACCGCTTCTCTTTGAGTGTCTCAGGTTTCTCAAAGCTTTTTCTTTTATTTGTCGTACTCTTTCGCGTGTGAGATTAAATCTTTCTCCAATTTCTTCGAGTGTTGCAGAATGGTCTCCTTCAATTCCAAAGTAAAGCTTTATTACTTCTGCTTCTCTTTCAGTAAGAGTTGAAAGTACATTATGAACTTCTTTCTTCAAAGATTCTTTCATCAACTCTTTGTCGGGAAGTGGCTGCTCTTCATTTGGAAGAACATCGATAAGACTATTCTTATTTTCGTCACCGGTTTTTAAAGGGGCATCCATTGAAACGTGACGACCGGAAATCTGAAGTGCATAAGCAACTTCATCAGCAGTCATATCAAGAATTTTGGCAAGTTCATCAGTCGTAGGTTTTCTTTCATATTCCTGCTCAAGATCTCTGTAAGCTTTGCTTATCTTCGTAAGGTTTCCAACACGGTTCAATGGCAGACGAACAACTCTTGACTGATCAGCAATTGCCTGCATAATTGATTGTCTTACCCACCACACTGCGTAAGAAATAAATTTAAATCCTCGTGTTTCATCAAATCGCTGAGCAGCTTTTATCAAACCAATATTTCCTTCATTAATTAAATCACCAAGGGAAAGACCTTGATTCTGGAACTGCTTTGCAACCGAAACAACGAATCTAAGATTAGCTTTAATTAATTTTTCCTGGGCAAGCATATCGCCCTTCTTAATAAGAATAGCTAATTCAATCTCCATATCGGGTGTTAAAAGGTCAACCTTGCCAATTTCCTGCAAGTATTGATCAAGAGATTTGCTTTCGCGATTTGTAAATTGCTTTGTTATTTTCAAGCGTATCGCTCTCTTTCATCGGATTTTGGTGAATAGAAATATTTGAGGCCATTAACGGCTAATTTTAAGCTCCGTTAAATTCAAGGGCACAAATATAATACTGTAATAAGATGAAAGGAAGACTAAAAAGTTCCCTAGATCACAAATTTTTCTCCAGAGAAGGGAAAGTCTGCGTTTTTGTAGCCTTTTTGGATAATTTTTTCTCTGAGAGGCAAAGCCTGTTCTTCTTCACCATGGACAAGAAAGATGTTTTTTAATTTTTTAGCAGAATTTAAACTAAGATAATCTATTAGCTCGTTTTGGTCGGCATGACCGCTAAAATAATCCATAGTTTTAATTTGACATTTTACAGAGTGCTCTTCTCCCAGAATATTAACTTTTTCCATACCACCCATAATTTTTCTTGCCAAAGTATGCTCAGCCGAGTAGCCAACAAATAGAACTAAATTTTTGGGATTACTAATGTTATTTGCAAGATGATGAAGGATTCGCCCACCCTCAGCCATTCCGGATGCTGAAATAATTATCATCGGCTCGTGTATATCATTCAGCTCTTTTGATTGGTCAACTGTGGTGATGTATTTAAGTCTTCCAAATCCGAAGGGATCGTCACCACTTTCTAAAAATATTCTGTTTGTTTCTCTGTCAAAACATTCCGGGTGCTCTCTGAAGACTTTAGTTGCATTTACTGCTAATGGACTATCAACATAAATTGGTAAGGAAGGAATTCTGTCTTGATCGAATAACTTATGAAGAACGTAAACAAGCAGTTGTGTTCTTCCAACAGCGAATGCAGGAATGATTACTTTTCCCTTTCTGTCATAGACTTCTCTTATAACTTTGGCTACCTCTTCTTCGACTTCATCTGAATGAGTGTGAATACGATTGCCGTAAGTACTTTCCATTATCAGAACATCTAGATCACAGAGATAATCGGGATCCCGAATGATTGGTGTTTCGTGTCTTCCAATATCGCCCGAAAAACCAAATCGGATTTTCTTTCCACCTTCTTCTTCAATTTCAAGAAGGATACTTGCAGAGCCCAGAATGTGTCCCGCATCCTGATAGGTTAAAATTATACCGGGTAAAATTTCGGTTGCTGTATTGTATTCAATTCCTGTAAAATTATTCAAAGCACGCTCAACATCTTTAAATGAATAAAGCGCTTCTTCCGGTTCCTGGTTTTTGTTTTTCTTTTTTTTATTCAACCATTCGATGTCTCTTTCCTGAAGATAAGCTGAATCCTTCAGCATTATGTCGCAAAGATCTACAGTGGCTGGCGTTGCGTAGACAGGTCCATCAAAGCCGTTTTTCACAAGGTTCGGAATGTTCCCGCTATGATCAATATGGGCGTGCGATAATATCATCGCATCAATATTCTTTGGATCGAACTTGAATTTTTTATTTAGCTCGTATGTTTCATTTCTTCTTCCCTGGAACAAACCGCATTCAAGAAGAATTTTTTTACCACTAATTGATAGCAAATGCTGTGAACCAGTAACCGTTCTTGCGCCACCAATGAATTGAATTTTCAGAATGTCTTTCCTTTCATTTTTTAATTTCAGAGTGATTTAGTCAGGAGGTAAAATCTTAACTTCCTCTGAACAATTGTGAAAGATTTAAACTTTTTACTCTTTGTTTACCAGAAAGAGATACATAAGCTATCGCCAGAGCCTCTTTTCCTGTTCCGAGAACAGTGCTAATCAAACCCAGAGATTCAGCCAACTCAGCGGATTCAACCTCTTTAATAATTGCTTTCCAAATGGATTCTTCAAGGACATTGTATGCAGTATGAACTTCATGCAGGTCAAAACCCGACTCGTATCTTTCCTTTGCAATTTTTTCGGAGTAAGTAACCATATCCACTAGGCTTTTAGTTTTAACTCCATCTAAAGTAAGATCAAATAGTTTTGCGAGTCTCTGCCAGTTTTCATCTGCACGCGAAGAATCATAGTGTTTTAAATGAGATCGCTGGAGAGAGTAAAAGGCTTCGTTAATTATATCGGTCTGATTGTTAACTAATATTTCGTTGAGCTTCATTTTATACTTTCAATATATATTCAAAGAATTACTAAATCTACAGTTTAAAAATACTTAATTAGTACGCTTTTATTAAAGCGAATTCAAATGCAATTTAGAAGAAGCTTAGCTGATCTGACTGCACAATTGCATCAAAAGATTCACCCAATAGTATCAAGACAGAATCAGCAATTGGCTTAAGCTGCTTTTCAATATAGTGATCATAATCAATATCAGTATGTTTTAATTCAACAGGGATGGGACCACGTTTTGTAATTACATAATAAACAGTACCAGTATTTTCGGATAAAAGTCGTGCGGCTTTTACGTGCTGTGGAATATTCTTGGTATAATCATCAACGTCTTTTCTTAATCTTTTTCTGTAGACAAGTTTATCATCATATTCGCCGGCCTTTACTTTTTTTACGATTTCTCTTATCCAATTTTCAATTTCATCGTTGTTGAAAATTCTGTTGTAAAGTTCCACCTGGAACTCTTTTGCAAGTCGTGTCCAATCTGAACGAACGGATTCCATTCCAACAAATTCGATTGATTCTTTTCCTCCGACTTTAACAGATTCTGATACAAGTCCGGCATAACGTTTCTTCGCGCCGGATTCACTTCCTCTTGCCGGAGTTAGTATGAACTTCCTGTAATACTTTTCAAATTCAATTTCCAAATATGATTTTAATCCATGCTCTTTCTGAATTTTTATCAACCAGAATTCATTTAACTCCTCAGCAATTCTTTTCCCGGTTGCTTCAGCATTTTCTCCTTCACCTTCTTTTAGCTTTACGAAAAGAGAATCAGTGTCGCCATAAATAACTTCATATCCTTTCCCAGCTAAAAATTCTTTACTGCCGAGGAGCAGTTTGTGTCCAGTTCCTGTAATTGCATTCGGAAGATTCGGGTGATAAAACCTGCATCCAAATGATCCCATCACGCCATAAAAACTGTTCATCAGAATTTTTATTGCTTGTGATAGCTGCTTATCATTTTTCTTTTTCGCCAGGTTTCGTTGTTCGATAAGTTGTTCAATGAACTCTGGTAAAAAGTGTTGAGTTGAAGAAAATTTAAAACCATTAAGTGTTTTAATAGGATCAATTTCAGATTTCAGATTAGAATAAGGATCAATTTTAAATGTTTGGATGATGGAAGGATACAAGCTTTTAAAATCGAGAACAATTACATCATCATAAATTCCGGGAATTGGATCCATCACATATCCACCAGCAGAATGTTCGGAAGCTTCAAGATCTTTTAAATTTGGCGCAACAAAGCCTGCACGATGAAGTTTTGGTAAAATGAAATGATCGAAGGCTGCAGTCATCATTCCAAGTTCATCCATTAGCAATCCGGAAAGTTGTGAGCGGCGTACCGATAGTTCTATCAATCCTGCCTTCTTAAAAATATTTGTAACAAGAATTGCGTCATTAAGATTGTATTCAGCAAGCTTGGTTTTATCTTCAAGAAATAATCTTTCAATCTCAGCAACTTTATCCTGATCGGGAGTAATCGTTTTCCCTTCCGCTAATAATTCTTGTGCAACGGTTTCGAGCCGGTAATCCTCGAAGGTAAAAAACGAAGTTCGAAGTGCCTGTGGTCCATCAATCACTATTCTTCCAGTAACCGAGGCGAAATAACCGCGTGGCTTCCTCTGACGCAGCGAAACTCTTCCATCAGCACGTGCGATGTCTAATGATATGTTGAATTCTTTGCATTTATTTTCAAGAAACATCAGATCAAAACCGATTACGTGCCAGCCAATTACCACATCGGGATCTTTCTCATTAAACCATTTCAGAAAACTTAGTAACATCTCTTTTTCATCGGCGAAGATTGATATATGAGCGGGGAGTTTTTCCTTCTTATCTGAAAGTATAAATACTTTTTTCTCCTCAAACTTTCCAAAAAGATGAATAGCAATTGAATATAGCTGATTATTCTGACCAGTTTCAATATCGATAGAAGCAATAAGTAAAGTAGGTGTAAACTCGCATGGCTCAATCTTTGGATTGTTAAATAATGCCAAATTGTTTTTCTGATAAAATATTCCATCAACCTTTAACTGGGCATTAATAAATCTTTCCATCAGAAATCTTCTCGCCGGATCAACATCTGACTCAAAAGTTGTAATACCCATTCTCTCCAGTTCTTCCGCGGCTGTTCGTAAATCTCGTTGAGTGTTAAAGTATAATGCATCAACTTCTTTTTCATCAAAATTTTTAAGATCAACTTCTTTCCTGTTGTACGGAACTGATAGGTTGGAAATAAAAGATTTGCGTTCGATGAAGAATACAGGCGTGTTTGGGAAAATTAATTCGGCAGTACCCAGCTCATCAGAAGTTCCAACAAACTTCAGCAAATTCTTTCCCCTGATATCCTGCCATTCACCTGTGAGGATAAAGACTTTTACAGATTTCTTACCCAAGTCAGGCATCAATAATCCTCGACAATTTTCTTAAACAAAGACTGCAGTGACTTTGTAATTTTCCCGGGGTTACCTTCATTAATTGTCCAGTAATCTATCGAAGTTACAGGTGTGATTTCTTTTGTCGTGCTCGTAATGAAGAACTCGTCGAAACTATTTAGATCATCCTTTTCAATAAATTCTTCACGATAGTCTATTTTGAATTTGTCACAAAGCTCCAGAACAATTTTCCTGGTAATACCCTCGAGAATTAATTTTGATTTTGGCGCAGTATAGAGAGTTTCATTTTTAATGGCAAAGAAATTTGTATGTGTTCCTTCAGTAATCATTCCATCTCTTACAAGAATTGCTTCTGCTGCATTTTCTTCTGTTGCTTTTTGACTTGCCAGAACCACCGGCAATAGAGAAGTGGATTTGATATCGCATCTTAGCCAGCGAACATCTTCCTGGAGAATTACTTTCACACCATCTGTTTGTTCTTCCTTATTATCTTTTAATTCCTGAACGGAAATAAATGTTGTGGGAGAAATTTTTTCTTTTGGAAAGCTATGAGTTCTTGGAACAGCTGATCCACGAGTAATCTGAAGATAAGTAAGTGCTTCGTCTTCAATATCATTCTTGATCATCAGTTCGTAAATAATATTTTCAATTGAGGCAAGTTCAGTAAAATTAATTCTGGTTTCTTTCAGACTTCTATTTAATCTTTCAAGATGATCTTCATATCTGAAAAGCTTTTTATTATATGTCCGTATTGATTCATAAACTCCATCGGCAAAGAGAAAGCCACGATCGAAGGGAGAAAAGTGGGCTTCTTCGATAGGAACAAATCTATTGTTTATGAAAACCATCATGCTTAAAAATAGCCAAATTTATAACTAAACTCGACTTTTATATTCCTCAAAAGTAAAGTTAAACCGATTGGAAAAGTAGAGTATTATTATTTTAGAAAGAATTTTAACTTTCTTTATGAACATCGAACAAATTCGTGAATACTGTTTAAAGAAAAAGGGGGTTACAGAAGAGTTCCCTTTTGACGAAGAAACTCTCGTATTCAAAGTAGCTGGAAAAATATTTTTACTCGCTTCTCTTGAGAGTATTCCTTTGCAAATAAATCTGAAATGTGATCCTGAAAAAGCATTTGAACTGCGGGAAGAATATGAATCTGTTCACCCAGGCTATCACATGAATAAAAAACATTGGAACACGATCATTATAGATGGAAGTATTTCTGTCAGGAAAGTTTTTGAATGGATTGATGACTCTTATAATTTAGTGGTAGCAGGACTAAAAAAATCTGTTATAAGAGAACTCAGATAATGATTAAAAAGATTCCTAAATAAATGTTTTTTCAATGTTAGAATATTTATATTTCAACAGGTTTTTTTACGGAACTACTTAATTATCCTTAAATAACAATAAACGGAGGTCCTAATGAAAAAGTTCATGTTAATCCTTGGATTATTTTTAATGGTGTCTGCAGTTGCTTTCAGCCAATCTCAGGTTCTGAGTGGAGTTTGGGGTGGCAATTCAGAAACCAAATACTACACACTTCATGATAATACCGGGGAAAGAAAATTTACGGTTGAAGTAAATTTCTTAAAACCATTTGAGAACAAACCAGAGGTTGTTTGTGGTATTACTATGATTGATGTTGATAAAAGTACTGCCGTTAAATATGCAGTTAAACCAATTTCAGTATCAAGAGATGGTTTTACTGTTGAAGTAAAAACCTGGGGCGATACAAAAATATTGAGTGTTAGTGGTTTCTGGGTAGCCCACGCTGAAACTTCAATGGGTTCTGGCGAATAGCTGATTCGTAGTTTATTTCTGTGCCGTTGTTCTGAAAATGAATAACGGCATTTTTATTTTAAACCGAAAAAGTATTTTCCAGCGGACAGGAAAAAATTAGTTCTTTATTAATTCAGCAATATTGGATAATTTACAGTTAGCAATAAATTATTTAATGTTTACTAAAGATGATAAATAAGTTTTTCTTCCTTGTAATACCTATTTTATTAATTGTTAGCTGCAATACAAATCCGCCAACCTCCCAGGATCTTACTCCAACAGGAAATGTTGTGCTTACATTGAAAGTTGATAATACAGCAATTGTTTCAGCAGCTAGTAAAGTTGTACTGATCGAGGATTTTGCAAATGTGAGCTGCATACCTTGTGTTGCTTCAAATAAAGTTATTGAGGCAGTTTCGAACTCATATGGACCATCAAAATTAGCGATCGTAAAATTTGCGACGAATTTCCCAGCACAAAACGATCTTTTCTATTTAGCTGCAAAAGAGATTTGTGATCAGAGAATGAGCTATTACAATATAATTGCTGCACCAACCACGATAATTGATGGCATAACTAGGCTTTATTCATTAACGGATACAACCACACTAAAAACAGCTGTTGATGCAAAACTATCAGTTACATCTAGATTTGGGATAGGTACCCATGCGAACTTTGAAGGTGATTATGTGGTCAACGTAGAAGTTAAATTTATAGATACCTCAGGAATAAATTTGAATGATTTCGTTATCCACACTGTGCTAACAGAAACGGATATTGAGTTTGAGCAAGCACCTGGTTCAAATGGCGAGACAAAATTTTATGATGTAACCCGCCTTATGCTGCCTTCAAAGGATGGAACACCAATCCGACAGTTGATAGATCAGGGAGAACTGACGTTCACATTTGAAGATGCTCTGCTTGCATCCTGGAATGTTGAGAAGCTTAATTTTGTGGTTTATGTGCAGAATAAAGCGACAAAAGAAATATTTCAAACTGGTTCAACTTTCGATTAAGTAAATTTTCCCAAATTAATTTTCCTTCAATTTCAGCATTTATTTGCACTTGCCAATTATTTTTGTTGATACTTTTATCTTCATTTAGTAGTTTATACCCCCAGTGGGGTAAAATTATTAATTATTAACCCCTTTTATAGGTAATTGAATAGAAATCACGCCTATGGATACTTCAAAATATCTTCGATCCTTCATTGAGATCGGGCTTACTGAGCGAGAAGCTAAAGTTTATATGACACTACTGAGTGGAAAGATGTTCACCATTTTAGAACTTCAGGAAGCAGTCAATATTCCACGTACAAAAATTTATGAGGTGCTTAACAAACTTGTCAGCAGAAATATCTGTATCGAGAAGAAACTAGGCAGGAATAAACTGTACGAAGCAGTTGAACCAAAACTTGCACTCGAACGTGTCGTCGAATCATATAAAAAAGATCTTGAAAGAAAAGAGGAGCTAATAAATCAAGTTGCTGAAGTTTTCACTCCAATTTTTCAAAGCAGTAAATCAATTGTTAATCCTCTGGAATTTATTGACGTAATGAAAGAGAAAGGACAAATTCATAAAAGATACACCGCATGCGTAAAAAGCACTAAGAGAGAAATGTTAACTTTAAACAAAGGACCTTATGCTTGTGATACTTCAGATCGTTTGGAAGAGCAGGAAGATGAGGAGTTTAAACTTCTAAAACGTGGTGGTTCCTGTAAAGATATTTATGAACTGAAAGAACTTAAAGAAGTTGACTGGCTATTAAATTCTGTTAAAAAATCTTTGAATTTAGGGCAGCAGGCAAGAGTTGTAAAAAAGCTTCCCATAAAAATGCTTGTATTTGATCAGGAGAAAGTAATGTTTGCCCTTGAACAGCCGGTTCCAACAGCAAATGAGTTGACTATGATTTACATTGAACACAAACAGCTTGCAGAAGCGTGCAGCATTTTGTTTTATCACTTGTGGGACCAGGGAGTGGATGTTAATGAAGTGGGAAAAGACTCTATTAATAAGATCGAATCATTTTCGTTTATTTCAAACTAGTTTTTTTGTTATTAAAAATCTGAAATTTCGTTTTATCCCGGTCGTAGACTGGATTAATTATTTACTAACTATAAATCATTTAATCATTGGAGTTCTTATGAAAAATTTTACAATTATTTTATTACTGGCGCTTTTTATTTGTTCAGCCAGTGCTTACGACAAACTCTCATTAGTTGAAAGGTTTACAAATTGTTCTTGTGGTCCTTGTGCTACACTTAACAACTCTTGGTACAATGCAACCACTGAAAATCTTATTAACTCAGGATCGATGACTCATATTGTTTACAATGTTTATTGGCCATCTCCCGGCGAATGCGATCCGATGCATCTTCTTAATAAAACCGATAACGATTTTCGGACTAATTATTACGGATGTAATTCTGTCCCCTGGGTTGAAATTAATGGCACTAACTTCGCCACATCTGGTGGAGCCACTGCTTTTACAAACGCTGTAAATACAGGGAATGCACAATACTCTCCATTTAGAATTATTTTAACACCAGAAAAGCTTCCAAATAATGTTATAGTTATTAATGTGAAAATAATCCGCGATCCATCTGATGCGACAACATTTAATGATACTAGGTTGAGAATTGCACTTACCGAAAAACAGGTGTACGTAGTTAGTCCGTCCTGTTGTACTAATGGAGAGACTAACTTCCACAGTGTAAGTCGTAAAATGATCCCTGATGGATATGGAACCTCATTCACAATCCCAGCGCCCGGTGATTCAATCGAAATGAGTTTCCAGTATGTACCGACTGCTGATTTTTTGCAGCAAGTTAATTTGAATAAGTTAAGAGTAGTTGCTTTTATTCAGGAACATTGTACACAGGAAACATTTCAATCAACAATGACAGATATTATTTCTGTGGATCGTACCGCTGCTTCATTCACGGCGGATGAAACGATCGGAGCCTCGCCTTTTATAGTGAACTTTTCAGACCACTCAATAGCTTCTACTGGCAATAATATAGTATCGTGGGCCTGGGATTTTGATAATGACGGGACCATAGATTCTAATGATCCAAATCCTTCCTGGACTTATGATGATGAAGAAGCTTATACTGTGTCACTTACAGTTAGTGATGGTACAAATCAAAACACATATTCAGCGGAAAACTATATAACTGTTTTAGATCAAAGCTCGGATATTCTTGTTGTTAACGGTATTGCTTATGTAACATACGCTGCGCAGATGCAAGATTTATATAACAGTTCAGGATGTTTTGGCAATCACCAGGTAGATGTGTGGGATTTATTTGGAAATCAGTGTTTTAATTATGATGCCAATCCTAATATTCAAAAGATTAATTTATTTAACAGACATATTCCTATATCAGTAATGAATATGTATAAAAAAATAATCTGGATGGGAAATAGTTATGGCGGTGATGAAGTGTTTTTCAATCCAGCTCAGATGCTGAATTATGTAACTAATGGAGGAAATCTTTTACTTGCAACTAGGGAAGGCGCTGATTTCTTTAATACGGATTTAAGAAATTATTGTGGGATTACTTCGTTCTCTGCTTTATCAGCCATCACCCAATTAATTTCTCTTGATGATAGCCTTGTCACCATCACAGCAGTTGGGACGAATGATCGTAATCAATTTGTAGTGCTTGATGTTGGGTCGGAAGCGGTCCCGATTTTTGATGATAATGTAGGAACAAATTTTGTGGCAGGATTTAGAATTCAAAAAGAGAATCACGGTGGCTTTATTTATATTGCCGGTCGGCCCTATCGCTTCAATAACACGGCAATGTATCAAGACTACAATTACATGATAAACAATTGGTTGAATTTTTCAAGTCTGACACTCCAATCTCCAAACGGCGGTGAAGTTTGGGTTGTTGGTGAAACAGAAGAGATAACCTGGACAGATGTTAACGTTTATGATGTAAAAATAGAATTGAGTGTTGACAATAGTACGAGCTGGTCAACCATTACAGAGTCAACTCCGAATACAGGGACTTATTCCTGGATTGTTGAATCTCAGGATTCATCTGATCAATGTTTGATAAGAATTACCAATGTCGATGATGGTAATGTGCTTGATGTTAGTGATGACGTGTTTACTATTGATATGATCACTGGAGTGGAGGAATTAGAGGAAGGTATTCCTTCTGAATTTGATTTGAGTCAGAACTATCCGAATCCATTTAATCCATCAACCACAATTAAATTTGCTGTACCGAAAACAGGTCTTGTAAACATAAAGGTATATGATTTAACAGGTCAGGAAGTTGCGGTACTTGTCAATGAAGTTAAAGAAGTTGGAACGTATGAAATAAAATTTGATGCACGAAGTCTGGCATCAGGAGTATATTTATGTAAAATGATTGCCGGTGATTTTATTTCAGTCAGAAAACTTAACGTGATAAAATAAAAAAGAAGATATGCCAACGGGGTGTGACTGTATCACACCTCATCTTTTAATTATATTAATAACAATCTAGGAAAGCTGGTAGGATGAAAAAACTATTACTGATTCTGCTTATATCGGGGTTTACTTTCTTTGCAAATGCTTATGATAAACTTTCATTGGTTGAAAGATTCACCAATGCATCTTGTGGTCCGTGCGCCGATTTAAACTCGGCCTGGTATACTGCCACCTCAAGATATTATGTTAATTCAGGTTTAATATCTCACATTGTTTATAATACCTGGTGGCCCGGAGCTGGTGATCCTATGTACTTACTCAATCAATCTGATAATACGAGCAGAACAAATTATTATGGCTGCAATTATGTGCCCTGGATTGATGTTAACGGCACTCAAATTTCAGAAACACAGGGAGCTTTTACATCTGCAGTAGCAAATGGTAATGCTCAATTCGCACCTTTTAATATTGTTATATCACAGGGAGTGATTTCAAATAATCTTATAGAGATAGGTGTAAAAATAATCAGAGATCCCACAGATGTGACTACATTTGGTAATGTTAAACTAAGAGTAGCCTTAACTGAAAAAACAGTTACTTATAGTACACCTCCCGGTGGGAATGGCGAAACTGTTTTCTATAGTATTTGCCGCAAAATGATGCCTAATGCAGTGGGCAGCACATTCACAATTCCAGCCCCGGGAGATTCCACGATGATTAGCTTGCAGTATGTTCCTACAGCTGCTTTTTTACAAGCAGTAAATATGGATAGCTTGAGAGTAGTTGCTTTTATTCAGGATGATAATACCAGACAAATTTATCAATCTAAAATGCATGATCTCAATCAAAACTATATGGCGACAATCTCTACTCCGGATAAGTATTACTTTGGTGCTTCATCAGGCACAGCAGTTTATAGTGCTTACATAAAAAATATAGGATTATTTCCAGATACATATAATATTAATTTGACTTACGATGGACCCGCTGGCTGGTCTAATACTTTCACTACGATTAATGGAACATTCAATTTGGGTGAGACTGATGCAGTGATTTTAAACCCCGGTGATTCCACTGAAGTACAAGTTAATGTTAATGGTAATTCCATTAATGGATTTGGAAAAACAACAATTCAATTTATTTCGAATCAAGGATCATATGGAAATGCTGAATTCAGGTATACAACATTTGGATTGGATGTTCTTATCGTTGATGATGATGGAGGACCAAATTATGAGGAATACATTCAAACTGAATTGCTAAGTCTTAATTCTGAGTTTGGTATAATCACGAGCGATTTTATTCCTGCGAATTTAGACAGTATAAATACGTTCGATATTATTATCTGGAATACTGGTAATTCTGAACCAGGAATTTCATCAGACGAAATAAATGTTATTAAAACATTTCTTGATAATGGAGGAAACCTTTATCTGAATGGTGTCGATATTGCGTACCAGTTGGCCGATCCTGCTAGTCCATATTACACTTCAGAAACACTAGAGTTTTTCACCAACTACTTACACAGCAGCTATATATTAAGAGAACACTCTGCTTTAATCACGCAAGGTATTAGTGGAGATCCAATTACAGATGGTCTTGGGATGACAAACCTTGCCGGCGGTACCGGGGCGAATACTATTAATCACTCACTAGGACATTATGCAAACCAGATTAGCGCAGTAGGTGTGAATAATGCGAACATTCTTTCATTCTGGCTTAAGCCCGACGAACATCCTGGTATCCGGGCGATGCATGGTGTTTCGAGCAAAGTTGTGTTTACGACTTTTGGATTTGAGACAATTGCTCTTGTAGAGCGAAGAGAATTGTTCGCACAGCGGATTATTGAGTGGCTGAGCATTCCTGTTACAGTAGAAGAAGATCAAGCAGGATTATTACCAGCATCATTCGATTTAAAGCAAAATTATCCAAACCCATTCAACCCGGAAACAATAATAGAATTTCAAGTTTTGAACACAACACCTGTTTCTATAAAAGTTTATGATTTGATAGGCAGAGAGTTGGCAGTTCTGGTCAATGAAGTAAAGCAGCCGGGAGTATATCAGGTAACATTTGATGGTAAAAATCTTGCTTCAGGAGTTTATTTTTATAAAATGATTGCAGGAGATTTTACATCGGTAAAGAAGATGAGTTTATTGAAGTAAAGGTATTGTTCAAAAAAGGATGATCATTGAAAAAATCATTTAATCACATAATAATTAAGAGATAGTTATGAAAACAAAACTACGAACCTTTATAATACTTGTGAGTATGGTAACATCTGTTATTGCTTTTTCACAAGATCTATTCGCTCAAACACAGAGAAACCCGGTATTAGAAGAATGCACTGGTACCTGGTGTCAATGGTGTCCCTGCGGACATACCATAATGTCACAAATACAAGCTGCGATGCCAAATGCCATTTTGATCGGATATCATGGACCAATAGGTAGTAGTGATCCATGGGACGACTTCCCGGGTAACCAAATATTAAGTTTATTAGGATTTTCAGGATATCCGACGGCAGTCATTGATAGAACAGGTGCGCCACTATCCCGAAGTGCTTGGTCAAGTACAATGAATCAGAGATATAATGTTCCCGCAACTGTTAGTATCACGATGGATAAAACTTTTAATAAAATTACAAGAGAATTAAGTGCAGATATATCTGTAACTGCTCTCGAAAACCTTACCGGCGAATACAAATTGAGTTTTCTACTGTTGGAAGACGGTCTCATATATTCCCAAACTGGAAATAGCTCTTGTACCGGAGGATCCAACTATGTGCACAATCATGTTGTAAGGGCGATGATAAACGGTTCAAATGGTGAAGAGCTGAATGGTGTGAATCCATGGAATCAGGGAGAAACAATAACCAAAAATATTCAATATACAGTACCTTCTGCTGTTATTCCTGATAGTTGTGAACTTGTAGCATTTGTTTATAAAGTTGTTTCTCCTCTTTACAATGGAACAATACAGCAAGGTGAAAAATGGGATCTTGTATCACCTGATTACGTTGCGGCGATGGTTTCCCGCAGCCCGGACATAATAGTTTCAAACAGCTCAACAGCCGAATTTTCAGCAACATTATACAATCAGGGATTACTGAACGATACTTATAATATTACAGCTACTCTTGATGGTCCTGCCGGATGGATTGGAGAGTTTACAACTGAAAACGGAACATTTACTTTTGGAGAGTTAGATTCAGTTCAGGTTACTGTTGGTGATTCAACTTCAATTTCAATTATTGTTAACCCGAATTCTTTTAATGGTGCAGGAGTTATTACACTAGAATGTGCATCCAAGAATGATCCCGGAATTATAGTTAATGCGACTTTCAATGTTGTTACAAACACCGGCGTTCATTTACTGGTCGTTGATGCAACCGAAGAGGGACACTCTTCAGTTGTTACAGATGTGCTTGATGGATTTTATGAAGGAAGATATGGTGTGGTCTCAAGAGTTGCCTTACAATCTCCAGGTATAGACCTTTCTTATTTCACGGTGATTGCATGGTCTGGTGGCAATTCCAATCCTGCATTTTATCCTGAAGAAGTAGCTAATCTCGAAACTTATCTTGACCAGGGAGGTAGCCTGCTTCTACAAGGTCAAAATTTGGGCGAGGATATATTTGGCCCAAGCGGACAAAGTCAGTTCGCGCAGAGCTTCTTTAATAATTATCTTCATTCAAACTACATAAACATTTCAGGAAGCTTTTTCTTGACCGGAATTGCTGGTGATCCACTGACAGGTGATATTACAGGATTTCCTTTAAATGCTGTTTATCCCCAATCTCCTGATATAATTTCTCCTTATGATGCTAACACAACCTCTATACTTCAATTTGGAACCGGGCCTAATATTAATTCAGTCAAAGCAGACAACGGAATCCATAAAGTGGTTTATTTTGGAATAGGGTTTGAGCAAATTAATGATAATACTAGTTGGGGTATCGTAGATTCACTTGTTACTAGATCAGTCCGATGGTTAACGGATGGTATAGTATTGGACAATCCTAGTGATGAAACTATGATCACATCATTCAATCTTGAACAAAACTATCCAAACCCATTCAATCCGGAAACAATAATAGAATTTCAAGTTTTAAACACAACGCCCGTTTCAATTAAAGTTTATGATTTGATAGGTAGAGAGTTGGCTGTTCTGGTCAATGAAGTTAGGCAGCCGGGAGTATATCAGGTATCATTTGATGGTAAAAATCTAGCTTCAGGAGTTTATTTTTACAAAATGATTGCCGGAGATTTTACATCAGTAAAGAAGATGAATTTATTGAAGTAAAAGTATTGTTCAAAAAGGGATGATCATTGAAAAAATCAATTAATCATATAATAAAAATGAGGTCGTTATGAAAAGCAAACTACAAATCCTGGCGATCGTTGTGAGCACAATAATTTTTGCACTTGCTTTCTCTCAGGATATATTTGCCCAAACACAGAGAAACCCTGTTTTGGAATATTGCACAGGAACGTGGTGCGTTTATTGTCCCCAGGGTCACACGATAATTCAAAACACAATTCTTCCGAGTATTCCAAACGCAATTATCATCGGATATCATGGTCCAGCAAATGGATCAGATCCTTTTTCTTTTTTCCCTGGTAATACTATAATAGGTTCGCTTGGTTTTTCTGCCTATCCGACAGGGATTGTTGATCGAGTCTCGGGAATACAGAGCCGCAGTGCTTGGTACGGTTTAATGAACACCAGGAATTCAGTGCCCGCAACAGTTGCGATTGAAGTAGAAAGAAGCTTCAATAAAACAACGCGAGAGTTTATTGCAACCATTGATTTTACAGCACTTACAAATTTAAGCGGGCAGTATAATTACAATGTTATTTTGCTGGAAAGCGGAATGGTATGGGCTCAAACTGGTGGCACTGCAGATTATGTTCATCATCATGTTGTCCGTGCAATGATGAATGGCGCTACTGGTCAGGAAGTAATTAATGGAACATGGAACCAAGGCAATGTAATTACAAAATCAATGAACTATACAATCCCTGTACCGACAGGCGGAGGTCCCGATAGGATTTGGGATAGTTGTAATGTTGTTGTATTAGTTTATAAAAATACTCCGCCTCTTGCCAGTGCTTCTGAAATTCAGCAAGCTGTTCAAATGACACTGATAAGCCCTGACTATGTTGCAACAATTGCTGCAACAAGTCCAGATATAATCGGTGAAAATAATGTTGAGGGACAATATTCAATTGTCCTTCGAAACCAAGGATTAAAGAATGATACCTACAACGTAAGCTGCACACTTGACGGGGTAGCGGGTTGGACGGGTGAGTTCACAACGGTAAACGGAACGTTCCCATTTGGACAAATCGATTCCGTTCAGGTTGGATCCGGAGATTCTACTCAGATAGTTATAAAAATAAATCCAAATGGAATAAGTGGAAGTGGAATGGCAACATTGGAATTTGAGTCAAAGAATGATCCGGGACTGGTTGGCAGTGTTTCGGTTAGATATGTTACGACGACCGGGATAGATATTCTTGTGGTTGATGCAAGTGAAGATGGTTTCGGAGAGTATGTATTAAATTCTATTGAAAACGTTTTCCAGGGAAATGTCGGTATTATTTATAGGAATGCATTAAACTCATCAGCAGTTATGGAAAACTTTCAAATGGTAACCTGGTCTTCTGGGAATTCACTCCCTGCTTTTCATCCTGAAGAAGTGGAAGCACTGCAAGATTACCTTAATAGTGGTGGAAATTTGTTCATAAATGGTCAAGATATTGGAGCCGATGTTTTTGGTGCCGGTGGACAAAGCCAGTTTGCACAGGGATTTTATAATAATTATCTGCACGCATCCTTTGTAGGAAATATCTACGATTATCTTATAAATGGTGTTTCTGGCGATCCGATTACAAATGGAATACAGTTTATTATAAATGATATTTATGAAAGATCACCCGATAATATCTCACCCTTCGATGCTTTTGCCTCTACTATTTTTACCTATTTCACCGGCCCCAACATTGCCGGAATTAAAGCATCAACCGATGATTATAAAGTTGTCTATTTAGGAATTGGTTTTGAGCAAATACCGACCATCGCTACCAGAGACACATTAATTTCAAGAATAATTAATTACTTTAATGTAGAACCAATGGTGTTACCTTCTGCACCAGTATTAGTATCACCTGCAAACTCTGAAGTTATTGATTCTTCTGATGTGTTATTTGTCTGGCATCAAAGTCAGCCCCAAATTACCAAATACCAGATTGAGCTGGATACTACGGATCAATTCACCAGTCCTTTTATTAATGCGAATATAACTGATACAACGTACTTATTCTCAGGCTTATTATCCGATAAAAATTATTGGTGGAGAGTAAAAGCATTCAACTCCGCAGGATGGGGTGATTTCAGTGAAGTAAGAACCTTTTCGACTCTCTTCGTAGGAGTCAATGATGACGAGATTGAAATACCGGCAAGCTTTAGTCTTGAGCAAAACTATCCGAATCCATTTAACCCGGCAACAACAATTTCTTACTCACTTCCACAAGAATCACAAGTGAGCCTGAAAATATATGATATGATGGGAAGAGAAGTTGTTGAACTTGTGAGCGGAAGACAAGCAGCGGGATCTTACAATATTGAATTTGATGCTTCATCTCTTGCTTCGGGAACATATTTCTATAAGTTGACCGCTGATGAATTTATTTCCGTAAAAAAAATGGTATTGCTCAAGTAGACCAAAAACTTTAAAAAATGGTACACCTTTTTGGTGTACCTTTTCTTTTAATAATTATATTTTTGTGAAGCTTAATTAATAGTAAGGTGTATTTATGAAAATTGTTTATATAATCATTGGGTTAGTTCTCTCATTCCTTTCTGCTCCACTTATTCATGCACAGGATATACAAATAATTACTCACGGCATGACCAAGTATGAACCAGTTGGCACAGTAGAAATTGTCATTGATTTTGAAGTTGTGAACAACTCTCCTTTTGAACAAACCATATTTGAGGTTAGAACTCTTGAGAACTTACCTCTAAATTGGTCTTCATCCTTATGTTTTGGAGAACTATGTTTTGCACCATTTATCGATAGTGTTGCAACTACGCCCGATTTTCAAACTCCGCCAGTACAACCAGGTGATACACTTAAAACATCAATTCACGTTTATACAGATCAGGTTACTATAGGTACTGGCTATGTTCAGATTGAAGTTGGCACTTTTAGAAATCCTGAAATCAGGTATGTGCTGGATTTTACTGCGACTACAGATCCTGCTGTAAGCGTTAATGAAGGTGATCTTCTAAACACTTATAATCTTTTTCAAAATTACCCCAATCCCTTTAATCCATCGACAAGAATAAATTATAATATTGGTGAGCCGGGGATGGTTGAGTTAAAAGTATATAATGTGTTGGGAGTTGAAGTTGCTTCTCTTGTGAATGAGTTTAAAAATACCGGAAACTATTCGGTTGATTTCAACGCAGGCAGTTATTCAAGCGGCGTTTATTTTTATACTTTGTCCGTAAACAACTTCACACAAACCCGAAAAATGATCCTGGAGAAATAAATGAAAATATTAACAATTCTTCTTTTACTTGTTGTTATTTCTTTCCCCGTTTTCTCACAGGGTGATTCAGATGGTATTCGTAAAGGACCCAACTTCAAAGTTGAAAATCTTGAAGGTGAAGTAGTAGAGTTAAATAATGAAGTCGGTGAAGGTCCCATATTACTTAGCTTTTGGGCTACATGGTGCAAACCTTGCATTGAAGAGCTTGCTGAATACAAAAAGATTTATAAGGATTATAAAGACAAAGGATTTAAAATGTTTGCCATCTCAACCGACGATGAACGCACAGTTGCAAAAGTTAAACCGTTTGTTAAATCCAAAGGATTTGAATTCCCCGTATTACTCGACACTAACTCAGATATTTCAAGATTATATTACGCACAATCGGTTCCTTATTCAGTTATCCTTGATAAGAAAGGGATGATAATTTATTCTCACCTTGGTTATATGAAAGGTGATGAAGTTAAAGTGAAAGATATTATTTCATCCGAAATTAACAAATAAGATTAGCCCCCGGATGTTTGCCGGGGTTTTTAATTATAGCTGCTTCCTGTAATGATAATTTTTTGCAAACAAAATGCGAATGACTCTTCAATTATTCATCAAAAAATCTCGGTCTTAAGAAGATGAAAATAAATTTTACTCCATTATTCTATTTATTAACAACAATTCTTTTTTTACTCACTATTTCACCAGCTATCGCACAGACTGAATCTTCCGGGCTAACATGGCCGCAGGGATTGGGATTCGCTAACCACCTTGAGTATTCTTATAATGTTGAAAGTGAGACTGAAATTTTAGAGAACTGGTTTATTCTCGATTATTCGCTGGGAATGTTTTCTGCGGGCTTAAGATTAGAGGTGTTTCAACCAAACGATCCTGATCCATCAATAAGTCGTGGGAAAGAAAATTATGCAGGAATAGATTACAAATATTTCAAAGCTGATATTGGTGAAAGAAACGAAGGTCTGGAAATTATAGGTGGGAATTATTATACTTTGTTCGGCAGGGGAATGGTGCTAAAAAGTTATGAGGATCGTGCGATAAGAGTAGATAATAATTTATTGGGGTTAAGAGTTTCGGGCAAGTATGCAGGGTTTGTTTTAACAGGTTTAACTGGTTCGGCAGCAAATGCAAATAATGAAAGAATTGATATTCTTCACGCAGCTGACCTTGAATATCGCGGATGGAAACCATTAAAAGCTGGTGTAACTGTTGCATCAAATCTTCCAGCTTCTGATGAAGCAGCAAGAACGACTATGGCTTCTTTAAGAATTCTTCCGAGCTTTTGGAATATTGATATTTATGGAGAGTACACTGCAAAGTTCAATGAAGATATTAATCAAGATGTTTTTAATGGTTCGGAAACTATTGTTGGTCAAGGTGTTTATGGTAACCTGAATTTTTATCTTGGTTCGCTCTCACTGCTTGGTGAATATAAATATTATGATAACATAGCGTTCACTTCACAGGACGGGACAATTTTTTATAACACACCTCCATCGGTAAGACTTGAGTACACTTATGTTTTACCAAACAGGCATCCATCTCCACTGAACCAGGCCAATGAGCAAGGTTTTCAATTCACTGCTGGATATAATTTAAGCGATGACACGTATTTTACTGGAGCATATACACAAACTAAAACGCTGCCTTCAAGTTCTTATTATCAGAGAGTAAATCAAATAGATATTCCCATCAGCACCCAACTGGAAGAAATTTATGTGACAGGTCAGCAGGACTGGAGCGAAAGCTTAACTACCATTTTAGCATTTGCTTATAATGAGGAACTTGCAACAAACACAAAAAACATTACACCAATTCTTGAAAACAGATTTTACTTTGGTGAGGTAAACACCATAAAAGTAGTCGTCGAACATCAACAC
Source organism: uncultured Ignavibacteriaceae bacterium (assembly GCA_964559565.1). GTDB lineage: Bacteria > Bacteroidota > Ignavibacteria > Ignavibacteriales > Ignavibacteriaceae > IGN2. The sequence continues at coordinate 24,317 of CAZLJI010000007.1, forward strand.
GTTACTGACAGATCTACTACTGAGGAATATTATTCGAATGTTCTTAATATTGAGTACTTAAGATCTCCGAGTTTCAGCATTGCAGTGGTTGCTGAAGTCCAAACGAAAGAACCGGAACCAGATAGAACAGTTAGAAAGTTTTGGGGATTTATTCAGGCCGGTTATAAAATCGGAGGGCATACAGATATTAGCTTTCTTGTTGGAACACGACAAGCTGGCAATATTTGTATCGGTGGAGTCTGCAGATACGAGCCAGCTTTTCAAGGAGTCGAGCTAAAATTATTAACCAGGTTATAACGGGAATGACATGCAGAGTATAAAAATTAGTTGACAAGGCTTAATTATTGTAGGAGTAGATATTTAAAAAAAAAGTTGATTTTATTAATAATTTTTGTAAGGTTACGTCTGACATTTAAATTTCTTATAAAAAACGGAGGTTTATGACAGTTCTTTACACTTTCCTTAACACAAATGTGTCTATCTCTTTATTAATTCACGGGTTGTCATGATTTTCTACTGGTGTTGTCCGCCAGTAGAGATTAGCAATTTAACGCTCACGTTGCAATTTCATAATTGATCGTGAGGGTGTTTAAATATTTCTATAATTAATAATATCAGGACTTAAAAAATGAAATCATTAATTCAATCAACATTATCCAATAATTTAGGAGAGAGAAATGATTAAACGAATCACCATGTTGTTGCTGTTTTTATCGTTACCATCTCTGTTGTTGGCGCAAGGAAGAATTAAGGGAAAGGTAACCGACCTTGAAACGGGTGAACCTCTCATAGGTGCAAACGTTCTTGTAGTTGGAACCTCTTTCGGTGCAGCCACAGATGTTAACGGTGAATACTTAATTATTAACCTTTCGGCTGGAACCGTTGAGGTTAAATGCTCCTACATCGGATATCAGACAATTACACAATCTGATGTACGAGTAACCACAGGCTTAACCAACGAACTTAATTTTCAACTGCCTGCCGAAGGAGTTTCAGTTTCAGATGTTGTAGTTATCGCTGAAAGGCCTTTGATTCAGAAGGATAACACAAACAAAATCAGAACTACAACAAGCGATGATATAGATGTTTTACCGGTGAGGGGTGTAGATAATATTATATCTCTTACTGCAGGCGTTGTTCAGGAAGCAGAAGCAATTTTCATCAGAGGCGGCAGACAAGATGAAGTCGGCTTCTACCTTGAAGGTGCAAATATTAAAAATCCTGAACTGGGTGGCCGAGCTGTAACAATACCGCAGGATGCTCTTGAGGAAATTCAAGTGCAAGCTGGTGGTTATACAGCAGAATTTGGCGGAGCGAATGCAGGTATTATCCGTCAGCAATTAAAAAGCGGCTCCAATCAGTTCAATGCAAGTTTTGAATTCATCACAGATAATATCACATTCAAGAGCAAGGATGATATCTTTGATGGAGAACAGAGACTTGGAACAACCTGGTTTGGTTACAATGAAATGAGCGGTGTAATAAGCGGACCTCTTTTAGATCCCAAATACCGTTTCTTCTTGAATGTCAACTATATTTATAACAGGGATTTAAATCCGCAACCATATCCCGGAATTAATTTGGGAAATGTTGTTGACCTGGTTTCAAAAGATTCCTTAATTCTTAATTATGAAGCAGGACCGGTTAACAATAACTCCCGCGATGCATTATCTTATGCTGGAACTTT
>CAZLJI010000008.1:0-25807 GCA_964559565.1 uncultured Ignavibacteriaceae bacterium
TAATTATTGCTTCGCTTGGGCAAGCAACAACGCACTGAGGTTCATCATAATAACCGACACACTCGGTACATTTTTCATAAGCAATGTATGTGTGAGTATCATGCAAAGCGGGATGTTCTGTTCCATGTAATTCCCATGGAGAACCACCTGCATAAATAGCATTATTTGGACATTCAATTTCACAAGCGTTGCAATCAATGCAATCATCAGTTATAAAATAAGCCATTGTAAATTTCCTGTTTAATTAGTGATCGATTTTAATAGCGATACTAAAAAGACAAATTCTATGCCTTTTATAGAACTGAACATATAAAACAAATCTAGTTTTTATGCTTAAAAATCTTGACTTAATTACACATTTATCAATTTTGTAAGTAGATGGTTCTCAATAATGAAAATAGTTTTCTATTAAATGGTGAAGATATTTAGGTGTGCTTGATTATTGACTAAGGCAAATGTTTGATGTAAAGAAGAATACTAATCGGAATTTTTTAAATAGTCTCTTGTTTCTGATGCTACTATTCCACTTAATCCTAATAGTGCAATTAGATTCGGCAAAGCCATAAGTCCATTCATAATGTCTGCGAAGGTCCAGACTAAATCTAGCTTGACTACTGCGCCGACGAAAACTATAATTACAAAAAGAAGACGGTATGGTTTAACAGATTTTTCACCTAATAAATACTCTACAGACTTCTCTCCGTAGTAACTCCAGCCAAGAATTGTTGAATAGGCAAAGAAGATCAACCCTATAGATACAACAATTCCACCCCATTGACCGGGTAGTGCGGTTTCAAAAGCTTTTTGTGTAAGAGTTGCTCCTGTTAAGCCTGTCTTGAGGACATCACTAACAAGAATTGCAAAACCTGTCATTGAGCAAATTACAATCGTATCAATAAATGTTTGCGTCATTGAAACAAGTGCCTGTGTAACTGGATGTTTTGTTTGGGCGGCAGCAGCAGCAATTGGCGCACTTCCTAAGCCTGATTCGTTTGAAAATACTCCTCTTGATATTCCGCTTCTGATTGTCATCATAATGGTAGCGCCGGCAAATCCACCGACTGCAGCAGTGTCTGTAAATGCTTCAACAATTACCAGACCTATCACTGAAGGTATTTGATCTATGTGAATTATCACCACAAAGAGTGCTGTAAGAAAATAAAAAATTATCATAAACGGGACTAAAATACCAGTAACTTTCCCGATACTTTTTATACCACCGAGCAGAACGAGACCAGTAGCAAGAGCTAGAATAATTCCAGTTACCTCTATAGGAATATTAAATGAATATTTTACTGCATCAGCAACGGAGTTTGACTGGACCATGTTTCCAATTCCAAAAGCTGCAACAGAAGCAAATACAGCGAACAAAGTTCCAAGCCATTTAAGATTCATTCCATTGGTGAGATAGTACATCGGTCCGCCGCTCATATTTCCATTTTTATCTTTTACTCTGTATTTAACTGCGAGGACAGCTTCGGCATATTTTGTAGCCATTCCGAACAATCCCGTTATCCACATCCAGAATAACGCACCGGGTCCACCGATAGCGATAGCTGTAGCAACTCCCGCAATATTTCCTGTTCCTACCGTTGCTGCAAGTGCTGTCATCAAAGCCTGGAAGTGAGAAATATCTCCTTCAGATTTTTCCTCTTTCCTTTTGATGAAGGCAAGCCAGAGTGAATGATATAGTTTTCTGAATTGTAAACCTTTTAGCAGAAATGTCAGGTAGATGCCAGTACCGACCAGCAAAGTGATTAGCGGAACTCCCCAGATTATATCCCTTATTTCATTGAAAGTTTGTTCCACCATTTGTGCTAATATTTGATTGAATGCACTACTTCCATCAGATCTCCGGAGGAACCATCAAAAGAATAATCATGTTCAATCCTTTCAAACTAAAAATCTTGAGGAACAGGAAAATTTGTTTCCTTCTTTTCCATTATGTTAAGTATGTTTCGGAAACGAGGAAGGAATGAGATATAAATACCAACAACTTTTACTTTATAAGTATCTCCTCTATTAAATAGTTTGTAGAGTTCATCGGCGTTTGTTTTGTTGTTGTGATAGTAGTTGTTTTCGTTAACGAAGACTTCTTTGTCGGTGAAAATAAAATATCTTCCTTTTTCTCCGGTCCATCTTTCTTTATTAATTACTTTTATTTCAATTACTTCTTCTGTGAAAAATGGCTCAAAGAAAACGAATCCGAAAACGATAACGCAAAGTACAATAACAATCCCAAAGATTGTTGCTATTTTGGACATCATATGTAGAAATTCCTCCTTTTTGCTCTTTTGTGATTATTTTTTAAGCATCCCCAATACAATCCAAAATATTAAAAACACAATGGTATTATAGTACATTATTTTTGTTCGCTAAGCAATAATCTTTAAATGTAAATAAAAAGATTATATTGTCTCAGAATTTTTATGATTTTTAAATAATTTAAATCGTTTAATGCTCAAAGTAATCTATTTAAGCATTTTATTAGTTCTGGCATTATGTTCTTCCTGCAGCAAGGAGAAAACAGAAAATTCAATTAAAACTTTATCTTTCTCAATAGCCGAAAAAATTCCGGTACCGGAACCTTCAGGACTTGACTTATCTTCAGATGAAAGGAATTTTTGGATAGTTAGCGATGAAAATAGTAGAGTTTATTTTATTGATAGTTGGGGTAGAGTAGTTAAAAGTATTAAAGTTAATGGTGAAGATCTTGAAGGTATAACGGTAATTGACGACAGTACACTTGCCGTAGTTTTAGAGAGAACAAGAGAAGCTGTTATTCTAGATACTTCCGGATTAGAATTGAAACGAGCTAAACTTGATCTCGAAGGAGAATTGAATAATGGCCTTGAAGGAATAAGTTACGATCCGGAAGAAAAAAAATTCTTTGTATTGAATGAAAAGAAACCAAGACTTCTAATAACGCTTGATGAAAATCTGAATGAATTGACAAGAGACACTCTTAATTTTTCAAAGGATGTATCTGGAATTTATTTTGATTCAAATGATAAAACTCTCTGGATTTTAAGTGACGAAAGTCAGCGAATATTTAAAACAGATCTTTCCGGGAATCCTATTGAGGAATTCAAAATTAACATTGCACAACCGGAAGGAATAACATTAAACAAGGCCCGCACAAAGCTATATCTCATTTCTGATAAAACCGGCTCATTGTATGTTTTTAACCTCGATTAAAAATCATTGAATATTTAAGCTCTTAGGCAAAATTTCAATTTTTCCTGACAAAGATTCTTTCCATAAAATATTGTAAGTTTAACCAGTTAGAAAAATTCTTGTTCTTATAAATTAAACCGTTATTGTATCTAACGTGTTAAAGAAAAAATTAAATCAGGGAGGAAAACTATGATGGATGCTAATCACAACATTCTTTTTATGCAGCTCATCATACAAAATCAACAGATTGCTATGATGTCGATGGGCAAAATAAAAAATCCGGTTACAGATAAAATTGAACGTAACCTGGAACACGCCAAAATTTACATTGATACTCTCGATATGCTTCTCGCAAAAACGAAAGGAAATCTTTCTGAGTATGAAGAGAAATTTTTAATTGAAACTCTGAAAGATCTAAAGCTCAATTATGTCGATGAAGTTGATAAAGACAAGAAAAAAACCGGCGGTGAAAAAGAAAAAGCTGAGGAGAAAGCATAACTGCAGATGGTAATAGGTATCATTGCAAATACTACCAAGGGGAATATTGTGGATGTTGTCTCTTCATTCACATCTAAACTTAAAAAGAAAAGTTTAGACTATCTTCTCACAAAATCTATTTCTGAATCCGGTGGGAAGTTAAAACTTAAATCCGGAAAGACTTTTCTTTCAGAGGACGATGAGATTTTTAAAAAGAGCGATGTAATTATTTCCATTGGCGGTGATGGGACGATGCTCGCCACAGCCTACAAAGCACACATCTACGATAAACCCGTTTTAGGATTAAATCTCGGCAAGCTCGGCTTTCTTGTTGAAACTGATGTTACGCAGATGGATAGCGTGATTGATATTTTGAAGAAAAAGAAATACACAATCGAAGAACGGATGGTTCTCACTGGTGTTTGTATTGGTCATCAAACCGGAGAGCTGATTGCAGTAAATGATCTTGTGATTGAAAAAGGCGGCTGGCCAAAGATGATTGAGCTAACTGCCTGGGTTGATGATGAATACGTAACCACTTTTTCTGCTGACGGATTAATAATTGCAACTCCAACCGGCTCGACAGGTTATTCGCTTTCTACCGGAGGACCGATTGTTGCACCGACAACAAAAGCAATAACTCTTTCTCCAATTTCTCCACACAGTTTAACCGTAAAACCAATTGTATTGTCGAGCGATCAGGTAATAAAACTAAGAGCAAATTCTCCTCACAAAGGTGTGCAGGTTAGCTGCGATGGTCAGCGGGTGTTTAACTTTCCACCGCCGCTGGAAATTGAAATTAAGAAAAGTGACCGACCACTAAAGCTTATTAAAACATCACTCACAACTTACTTCGAAACATTACGTAAAAAACTTCTCTGGGGAATTGATGTGCGTGTTAATAAAATAAATTCTGAAGGAAAAGAATAAAAAACTTTAAAGCAAAAATGCCATCCTTATTCGGGATGGCATTTAAAACATCATACAACCATACAGTCATACTTTTCTTAAGCTTCTTCTAAAACAGGTTCCTCAACCTTTTTCTTTTCAGGTTTTCCGTTTGAGCCAGATTTTGTAGGTTTCTTTCCGTTGGTTTTCCTTTTCTTACTTCCAAATCCTTCGGGATTATTCTTATCTGAATAATTTTTATATCTGTATACTTTATTCTGGAAGTTGCGGAGAATTATTTCCTCTTCATCCATATGCAGAACATAGTTCGGAAGTAATGGGATCTTTCCGCCGCCGCCGGGTGCATCAATTACAAAATGAGGTATTGCAAGACCGCTTGTGTGTCCGCGTAATGCTTCCACAATTCTTAATCCTGTCTCGACAGAAGTGCGAAAATGGTTTGCACCCTTCGTCTCGTCTGCCATATACATATAGTATGGACGAACTCTCATTCTCAATAACTTCTGCATCAATTCTTTTACAACAGCAGGATCATCATTTACACCTTTCATAATAACCATCTGGTTTCCAACAGGTACACCGGCATCAGCAAGCATTTCGCAAGCCTTTGAACTTTCAGGTGTAACTTCCCACGGATGGTTGAAATGTGTATTGACGTAAATCGGATGATACTTCTTTATCATATTAACAAGCTTAGTTGTAATTCTTTGTGGAAGCACAACAGGCATTCTTGTTCCCAGTCTGATAATTTCAATATGCTTGATCTCACGTAATCGCTGTAGAATTTTCTCGAGCATAGTGTCAGTGAGCATCAACGGGTCCCCGCCTGAAAGAATCACATCTCTTATCTCAGTATGCTGTTCAAGATAAGTGAAGGCGCTTTCAAGACCTTTCATTGAAATTTTTTCGTAGTCACCAACTTTTCTTTTGCGAGTACAGAAACGGCAGTAGATGCCACACTGACTGGTAACAAGAAAAAGTGCACGATCGGGATAACGATGAGTGATATTCGGAACGGGACTCATTTCATCCTCGTGAAGAGGATCTTCTTCCGCATCTAAATCTTCCAGCTCTACTTTTGCCGGAACGCATTGAAGCCAAATTGGGTCGCCGGGATAACGGATCAGACTTAAATAGTAAGGATTGATTCGAGCCTGGAAAAATTCATCCAGATCTTCCGCTGTTTTGCGTTCGATGCCGAATTTCTCCACGACATGGTCTACAGTGTGTACACTGTCCCTTACCATTTCCTGCCAAAGTTCCATGATAGTTCCTCAGTTGTTCTTGTGATTGAAATATTTTCCAAAGACGATCATACCATCGCCTTTGGAATAAAAATCATTTATTTCAGAAATTATACTGTAATTATTACGCATATAAAAATTTCTTGTAGCAGAGTAACTATCTTTTGCTGATGTTTCAGCCAACAGCCACCTTCCGTTCATTTCGTTCACAAAACTTTCTGCATGTTCTAAAAGTTTCTTTCCAATCCCTTTTTTTCCGTGATTCGGATTGGTTACAATCCAGTAAAGATCATACACGCCATCTGTTAATGGTCTTTTACCGGTGCAATGATATCCAAGAATCATGCCATCTTCTTCATAAACGAACAGATTATAGTCTGTCTGCATCGGATTATTTGCTACGATGTTCACAAGTTCCATCGCAACACTAATCTCTTCATTACTAAAATTTTGTGTCGAACTTAAAATTCCTTCTATGACTTTTGCATCATCCGGCTTTAGCCTGCGAATCATTTTTCTTCTTTCTGATTAATGCAAAGTTTGCAATTGTATAAAGTAAATCATCGTAATTAATTCCAGCTGCAGCAGCCGCTCGTGCAAATCCTGAGTCTGATGAAATATCAGGATTAGGATTTACTTCAATAACATAAGGCACGTCTTCATTATTTAATCTAATATCAACACGTGCATAATCTCTGCAATTCATAGCGTCATAAGATGCTAATGCGGTCATGTTGATATTTTTTCTTAATCTTTCCGAGAGCTCTGCCGGGCAGACAGGCTTGGTATGATTGTAATAAACACTTCCTTCTGTCCACTTGCCGTCGTAAGTAACTATGTTTGGAAAATCTTCCGGCAAACCGGCGAAACTTATTTCTGAAATTGGAAGAACTCTGCCGCCGAGTATTGCCACATTGAGTTCTCTTCCCTGAATATATTCTTCAAGAATAATATCCTGGTTGTAAGTTTCTACAAGAAAAGAGAATTGTTTTCTTAATTCCGAGTAATTTTTTACCACTGAAAACTCAGAAATACCGATGCTTGCATCTTCATTCATGAGTTTAAGAATCATCGGGTAACGTAACTTTATTTCTTTTTCGGTAAATCTTTTTGTCTTCTTTAAAGTTCTGTATTCAGGTGTTAAGATGTCTCTTGATTTCAGAATTGCTTTTGTTCTTGATTTGTTAAGGCAGTTACCGAGTGTAATTGGTGTGCATCCGGTTATTTCATAACCAAGAAGTTCAAACAATCCAGCCATATAAGATTCATAAGCTGATATCCCCTCGACAGATTCAACAAAGTTGTAAATCACATCAGGGTTAAATGCGTTAAGATTATTAATCACCTTTTGTACATTTCTGTCTACAGCAAGTGACTTAACTTCAGTAAAATATTTTGATAAAGACTGCTCAACTTTCTTAAGCTCGTTAACGAAATTATTTTCAGAAAGATCGTTCGCTTTTGCAGATTCATCGTTTCGTTTTCCGTTATAAACTGAGAAAACACTAACCGGTGAATTGTAGCAGATCAATATCTTGGCGTTCTCTTTCATACGAGGTTGTACCTCTTTGCTGCTGAATAAAGAACGTGCTGAATCATCTGGTTGTAACTCATTCCTGCCGCCCGTGCAGCTTTCGGGAAGCTCGAATTCTCATTCGGGTCGGGCATTATTCCTGGCAATGGATTTATTTCAATAATATTAGGAACTCCATTTTTATCAAGACGAATATCTATTCTGCTCCAATCCTTACATTTTAATACGTTGTAAGTACGCAAAACTGTGTCTTTAATTTTTTCTTCAAGTTGTTTGTCGAGTTTAGCCGGGCATTCGAATACGTCAAACGAATTTTCTTTAGTATCTAGAATCCATTTAGCTTCATAAGAATAAAGAGGAACTACGTCTTCCGGAAAATCTTCGTAACGAATCTCAATTATGGGAAGAATTTCGGCTTCTTCTCCATTTCCAAGGACAGCAACAGTAAATTCTCTACCCGACAGAAATTCCTCAATCAACGCCGGCTGATTATATGAAAGAAGTATCCGGCTCACTTCATCCTCAAGCTCTTTGGTATTTTTTACAAAGGAAGAGGAAAAAATTCCTTTACTAGATCCTTCAGATATAGGTTTTACTATTAATGGGAAATCGAAATTAGTTTCCGCGATGTCTTCTATCCGGTTGGCAACAAGAAATTTTGCGTTTGGGATCTTGTGGTAAGTTAAAATTTCTTTTGCGCGGGACTTGTCGAGACAAATACCAAGAGTCAATGCATCAGAACCTGAATACGGAATTTGAAGCATCTCAAGCATCGCCGGAATATGTGACTCGCGGTTTACTCCGTTAAGTCCTTCAGCAAAGTTGAAGACAATGTCTGGTTTAAGATCTTTAAGTTTTAAATATGCATCATCGTTGGCTTCAACTAAGGTTACGTTATGAATTTCAGCGATCGCATCTTTAACAGCATTGATAGTTTCCCATGTATCCCACTCTGCATAGGTATCCACTGCCAGTTGAAATTCATGTTGAGGAGAATTCTGAACAGGGGGAAGGTCTTCGAGGAAAGTTTCACTTTCTGGTTTTACGTTGAATGTTATCGCAACATCTAAGCGTACATTAAACCTTGGTGATAAAATATTTTCTCCTTAAAATTTTTTTTTGTTCCAAATATAATCTTTATAAAGAATTTGTCAACATGTTTTGAAAAATATTTTTTCATGAAAATTTTTTTGATCGAAGTGATGAAGAGAAAATATTTTCTGTCTGAGTCTGACTTTTCGAAAAGTAAAAAATAATTTTTCCATGCTGGGAAGAAGTAACAGTCTAATTTTTTTTCCGTTGAGAAACTATTTTTAAGCGATCTTTGCGTACTGAAGGTTGTCAGTATAATGTTTGATGAGATTTTTTCTGATTACACTGTTTGATGGTGAATCAAGCGAAGGGTCTTTATTTATGAGGTCGAAAGCAATGCTTTTAGTTTTGCTGATGAGCTCTGCATCTTGAATAATATCCGCATACTTCAAATCTGGAAAGCCGCTTTGCTTGGTGCTGAAGATATCTCCGGGTCCACGAAGTTTTAAATCTGTTTCAGCAATTTCAAATCCATTGTTCGTCTTCACCATCGTCTGAAGTCTGATTGCAGATTTATATTTGTCTATCATAGCACTTGAAAGGAAATCGAGGTCAAGCTTCTGTTGTATATTATACTGTACAATTTCATCCTTCGTCACAAGGACACAGTACGCTTGCTTGTCACTCCGTCCAACTCTTCCTCTAAGCTGATGAAGCTGTGAGAGACCAAAACGGTGAGCATCATTTATCAAAATTATGTTCGCATCGGGAATGTCGATACCGACTTCAATGACTGTTGTCGAAACAAGAACATCAAATTCTTTTTTCAGGAAGAGCAGCATCTTCTCTTCTTTTTCCTGCCAGCTCATTCGTCCATGGATTAAACCGAGTCTGAGATTTTTTAGGTGTGTTTCTCGTAGCTCTTCGTAATAAGTTTCTGCAGCCTTGAGCTCCAGCTTGTCTGACTCTTCTACTAAAGGATAAACTATGAAGGTTTGGTATCCTTCTTTCTTTTTTTCAATAATGAATTTGAAAATCTCAGGAAGTCTGCTTTCACCTCTGAGCACAGTTTTTATTGGCTTTCTGTTCTTTGGCATTTCATCTATGACTGAAATATCAAGATCACCGTAAACAGTCATCGAAATAGTCCTGGGAATTGGAGTTGCACTCATAACCAGAACTTCGGGTGTTTTTCCTTTACTTTGAAGCCTAGCCCTTTGTCTTACTCCAAATCGGTGCTGCTCATCAATTACTACCAAACCCAGATTCTTATAATTAACTTTTTCCTCAAATAACGCGTGAGTCCCAACGATGATGTCAGCTTCCTGCAGTTCAATTTCCTGAAGTCTTTTTTCTCTTTCTGATTTCTTCTGTCCGCCAAGCAGCAGAGAAACTTTTATATCTCTTTCAGGGAACCGTTGATAAAGTTTTTTCATCATCGAAGAAATATTTTTTGCGTGCTGGTCAGCCAGAATTTCTGTGGGTGTCATTATCGCAGCCTGATACCCGTTACCAACTGCAATTAAAATTGCAATCAGAGAAACTATCGTCTTTCCACTGCCCACATCTCCCTGCAAAAGCCTGTTCATTGGTTTTTCCGAAAGGAGATCATTTTTTATTTCGCTCAAAACTTTTAACTGGGCTTTTGTCAATTCGAATGGAATAGTTTTTAGGAATTTATTGACCAGATTTGTTTTTATGCTCATCTGGTTCCCCGTGAGCTTGCTTTGATAATTCTGTTTTCTCAAAGCAACCAACAGTTCAAGATAGAATAATTCTTCAAACTTAAACCGCTGTTGTGCAAAGCTTAATTTATCTGCAGACTCAGGAAAGTGATAATTATGGATTGCTTCCGGTAATCCAATGAGTTTGTTTTCCTGAACGATGTGAGAAGGAAGAGTCTCTTCGATCTGTTCAACATAATTCTCGACTGCAAAACTGAGAATTCGTCTTAAACTTAAATCTCCGATATTTCCTGACTTTAGTTCTTTTGGAATTCTGTAGAAAGGAATGATCTTTCCTGTGTGTAAAAAGTTTTTTTCTTCTTCACTTATCCTATCAAAATCCGGATGAACAAATTGTAACGCTCCATATTTTGATTTGTCTGGTTTTGATGAGATGGCGAAAACGTCTCCCTCATTAAAAATGGAATAAAAATATTTTGTTCCGTGGAACCAGACACATTCAAAAAATCCTGTTTCATCCCTGAATTGAACTTTGAGGATTTCTTTTTTGCCAAATCGTTTCTTTTCTTTCTCAAACACTTTCCCAATCACAGTCAACTCGCCATCGTAGCCATTCATCATATAGCCATAAGACTTAGCTGCAGTTAATACAGTTGTTCTATCAAGGTGTCGTGATGGAAAATAAAAAAGTAAATCACGGATAGTTTTAATTCCAACCTTCAAAAATGATTCAGCCCTTTTGGGACCAACTGACTTCAAATACTGAACGGAATCATCGAGTGTGTTCTTTGAAAGAGATTTCATCATTAGAAAAATAATCTAACCGTTTACTAAACTCAAAAATGGATTAAAGTCTTTATGGAAATTATATCTAAATTTAGAAAAGAAATTCAGGAAGGAAATATAATTTGGAATGGGAGAAACTTTTAACCGATTCACGGCTTGGAGAAAAACCTCAGTCGAAACAAAAACTACAGGATGGAAGAAGTGAATTCCAGAAAGATTTTGACAGGATAGTTTTTTCTCCGGCATTCAGACGTTTGCAGGATAAGACACAGGTGTTTCCTTTACCAGAGAGTGATTTTGTTCATACACGGTTGACTCATAGTCTGGAAGTTTCCTGTGTTGGGCGATCATTGGGAAATCTTGTTGGTGAAACAGTCATCAAAAGAAATCCGTCACTCAATAACAGCTTTACTAAATTTCATTTTGGGGAAATAGTTGCCGCGGCCTGTCTTGCTCATGATATTGGAAATCCACCGTTCGGTCATTCCGGTGAAGATGCAATTGCAGAATATTTCAGGAGCGGTAACGGGCAAAAATTTAAATCAAGTATTAAAGATGAGAAGAAGTGGACTGACCTGATAAAGTATGAAGGAAACGCACAGGGTTTCAGGATTATTACCAAACTTCAAAACCCGAAAGTTAAGGGCGGGTTGAATCTAACATATTCTACACTTGCTGCGATAACCAAATATCCCAGAGAATCACTCATCAATAGTCAGGACAAATCATTAAAAAATAAAGCTTACAGAAAATACGGTTTCTTCCAGGCGGAGAAAGAAATTTTTAATGAAGTTGCCGAAGCTACCGGGCTTGATTGCGTCAAGAGCGAAAAAACTTATTGGTGGTGTCGTCATCCACTCACATTTCTTGTTGAAGCCGCAGACGATATTTGTTACAGAGTTATGGATCTGGAAGATGGATTCAGACTTGGCCTGATATCATTCAGGGAGACAGAAGAATTACTGCGTCCACTAGTTTCAAAACAGGGTTTGAAAAATTACAAGGATAAAGATGAAAAAGACAGGATAGGTTACTTGAGGGCTGTAGCTATCAACGAACTCGTAAACGACCTCGCAAAAGTTTTTCTGGATGAAGAAAAAAGTATTTTAAGCGGAAAATTTGAAAATGAACTTATCTGTGAAATCAAAAGAGCAAATGAACTGAAACGAATAAAGGATATTTCCATCAAGAAGATTTATAAATCACGAAGTGTTGTTGAGAGAGAAGTTGCGGGGTACGAAGTACTTGGCGGATTGCTGGATACGTTTATCAATTCATACAACGAAGCCTACAAACGAAAAATTTCAGCCAAGAATAAATCTGTTTTTGCTCTTCTTCCGAACAGGATTAATGGAGATATTCCGGGCGAACTTTATCATCGTCTTCTAAGAATAATTGATTTTGTTTCCGGTATGACTGATTCATTTGCAGTTTCGCTCTTTAGAAAAATAAAAGGCATCTCTTTGCCGGGCGGAAGAGTTACTGAATAAATTAAAAACTAGTCATTGATTTTATGAGCTGGATATTAGGATATTTTGGAAATTCTGAACGACAACAAATTACTTCTCCTGAAATTCCTCTTTATCAATTTAAAGATTCAAGACTCATTCTTCTCGCCGGGGGAAGCAAACAAACTTGCTTCTTCAAATCACATTCATTGGATCACTGCTGGGCTGTGGCTGGACTTGGAATAAAATCAGAAAACGATGGTTACAAAGTTTTTGGTGAGAATGAATGGAACGTTCATTTAATTTCCAATCAGATAAATCTTGATCCTTTAAACGGACATTTCGTTGCTATAAAATATGTTGATAACGAGCTCAAATTTTTTACAGATCAACTTGGATTAAGGGAAGTATTCGTTGTTAGGCTTCCTGAGGGATTCGGGTTTACTACAAGAATCGAATGGCTGAAGCTTTTTATTAAACCGGAACTGGATTTGAAAGAATTTGGTTCAAGGTGGCTGCTTCAGAATCAGATTACAAAAAATAGTATAATTAAAAATGTTAATAGACTGGTTTGTGTCACGGCGACAATAAAAAACAATTCTTTGTCAATTAAACAAAATCTTTGGCAGCCCGACTTTAATCAAGTAGCTGATAACAGTTCATTCAGCTTATCTTTGAATAAATTACTTTCAATTAAAGATAAAAAGATCTCACTCAGTTTATCCGGAGGATTAGATTCAAGACTGCTACTTTCTTACCTGGCAGCAAAAAACTATGATCAGTGGGATAGTCATACTTTTGGTGACCCAAATCATCCTGATTCAAAAATTGCTTCTGATTTATTGGTCAGTCTCAACAGAAAAAATGAAATTATTAATGATGATTTACCGCCAAAAGAGGAAATTATCGATTTAATAAAAACATACTCTGTTCAATCGATTGTTAACAATCCGATAAGTTCAATCTTAAACCTGAGATTTTATGATAGACTTGATAAGAACAGAGTGATAATTGATGGCGGTTTTGGTGAAATCTGGCGAAGAGCCTTTGCAAACAGACTTATGATTTTTGGAAGAAATGCTTTGTTGCAAAAAGATTCTAAATCGGTATCTGGATTCCTTAGATATGATCGAGCTGATATTTTTTCAGAAGAAGCACTGGTTGAAATGGAAAAGGGGGTAATTGAACAATTTGATAATTTATTTGAGGAAATGCCTGATGCAAACCAGATTAGTCCTGAAAGTTGGATTGACCTTTTCTCGATCCGATCAAGGCTAACGAACTACTATGCACCAGAACAAATTCGCGTTGACAAATATGTAACTTCATTTATGCCATTAATTCAGAAAGATGTACTCAATCTCATTTTCGGATTAAGTGATATTGATAAAAAGAATGGAAAATTGTTCAAGGAGCTAATAAAACGAAATTCAATTCAACTGATGAAACATCCACTTGTTAAAGGAAATATTGTTCATCCATTTAAATCATCGTCTATTAGTGCAAGGCTTCATTCCAGAGTAAAGAATCGTCTGGGTTTAGGTTACCAGAGTAAGCAGCCAATTGAGCTCTTAAACTCCCTCAAAGAATTTATCAATGATACTATCCAATCGTCAGAAGTTAGAAATTACGAGTGTTACGGTCGTAAAAAGCTTGATAAAATCGTAAATAATTTTTTATCTGATGGAAATGGTTACAATGTTAAAGTTGATTGGTTCTTATCGTTTGAATTATTCAGGCAGGGAATATTGAAATAGAAAACTTTTTTATTACTCGGTCTTCATATCTCTTGTCATTAGGTCAGTGGTTGCTTTTACCGGATCTTTTTCTTCGAAAAGAATTTTGTAAACCTCATTTGTGATGGGAGTTTCAATTTCAATTTTAGCTGCAAGCTGCTTTGCTGAACTGGTTGTCTCAACACCTTCAGCAACCTGCTCCATTGATTTTAAAACTTCTATCAATTTTTTTCCTTTACCGATTTGTTCACCAACGTATCTATTTCGACTATGCCTGCTCATACAGGTTACAATCAAGTCTCCCATACCGGAAAGCCCAGCGAAGGTTTCTGGTCTGGCGCCCATTGCTAAACCAAGTCTGGAAATTTCAGCGACACCTCGAGTCATAATTGCTGCTTTGGTGTTATCACCAAATCCAGCACCATCAATTATACCTGCACCTATTGCGATAATATTTTTAAATGCGCCACCGAGTTCAACACCCAATATATCAGTTGAAGCATATACTCGGAAGTACGAAGTCATAAATGCAGCTTGAATTGCTTTTGATGTTTCAATATCAACAGAGGCAGCGACAACTGCAGTTGGAACCATCTGGCTTACTTCCTCTGCGTGACTGGGACCTGAAATAACGCCAATCTGATTTTCATCGATGTGTGTAAAAACATCTTTCAGCATTTGTGACATAGTCATCAAACTGTTTTTCTCAATTCCCTTCGAAACACTTACTAGTATTGCATCCTCTATCATGCGGTAATTTATATTTTTCACTACATCTCTGAGAAACTGAGAGGGCACGGCGAGTACAATTAAATTTTTATCATCGGATGCTTCTTCAATATCAGAAGTGATTAAAACTTCTTTTGGAATTTCTATCCCAGGTAGGTAGTCAGTGTTAATTCGTTTTTTGAGCAGATGGCGAGCGTAGCTTTTTTTGTATTCCCATAGAGTTACGTTGTGACCATTATAGTGAAGTAGAATTGCAAGGGTAGTTCCCCAGCCGCCAGCGCCGAGAACCGAGATCTTCATTAGTTAATTTTTGTTTTCTTCCTGAAACTGATTTTGTTTTCATTTCCGTTGATTATCCTCACCAGATTTTTTCTGTGTGTGAAAATAACAAGAACAGTTACTCCAATTATGAATGGGAAAAGAGTTGCATAACCAGGAATGTCAACGTGAAAAAGATTTTCTCTGATAAATAAAGTTGCGGGCACACTGATGGCAGCGATAATAGATCCAAGGGACACGTATCGTGAAATCAAAACAACCAGGGCAAATATTCCAACTGCAATTAGCATATCAATTGTAATAAGAGTTAAAAGCATACCAAGTGCGGTAGCAATTCCTTTTCCCCCTTTGAATCCTGCAAAGACTGTCCAGATGTGTCCGATCACTGCAGATATTCCGGCAATTATCTGAACTAAAGTAAAATCATCAAAAGGAGAAACGTTCTCAAACGGAAGTGGACCAAAAAATAATCTGGAAATGATAACTACTGCAATGGCCCCTTTCAAGGCATCAAGAAATATAACTACAAGTCCGTACTTCCATCCTAAAACTCGCATCACATTAGTCCCGCCAGCATTTCCACTACCATGGTTTCTGATATCGATACCACTAACTGCTTTACTAATTAGTATGCTGTTCGGAATTGATCCGATCAGATAAGAAAGAATTACTATGATTGCTAATAACAACATTTATTTATCTAAAAATTATTATGAAAAACTAAACATTTGACAACTAATAAACAACGAAATTTCATACCATTGGAAAATCGTGGAATTTCTATTAGTTGGATGATACATTAATTAATAAGATTCTTTGTAATGTATTAATTTCCACCTATATGGTCATTTTGTTTTTTTTTGAGGTTGGATTTGATATATTTGCGCCTCAAATTAAAGGACTTGATATGGCAAAACAGCAATCTTTTTCGGATAAGTTAAAAAAGAAGAAAAAAAACGATCTTATAACTGTAAAGTTCATTAAATCGATGAAAACATCAGGTGGAAACTATAAATTCAATGAAAAATTCGTTCAGTTAGAGGATTTAAATAAGCTTTCCGAAGTAAAGTGATTTTTTAGGTTTTAACTCAAAAGAGCCAACGCGATGGATTTTCAAACTTTCTATCGCGTTTTTTTATTAATTATTATATCACAAAACCCATATTATTTAAACAAATCAAGAGTCCAACTCCCTTCCATTTCAAGCAATTTCTGTTTTACATCCAGTCCACCACCATATCCAGTAAGACTTCCATCCGCGCCAATGACGCGATGACAGGGAATTACAATTGGAAGGGGATTAGCACCATTAGCTGCTGCAACTGCCCGCATTTTATTTTTATCTCCAATTCGCGCAGCTAATTCTCCATAGCTAATTGTTTCGCCATATGGAATATTTTTGAGTTCATCCCATACTTTTTTCTGAAAATCTGTACCAAGAATTTCCAAAGGTAAGTTGAACTCTTTTCTCTGCCTGCTAAAATATTCTTTCAGTTGTTTGAAGACATCTTGAACTTTTGCATTATTCGAAGAAACTTTTATTGCTTTGTTCAAATGCTCTTTATTTGATTTTTTATTAATAAGAATTTCTCTAATCCCATTATTTGAAACAATGATATCGAAATTGATTCCTTCAATAGAATCGGAAGCAAAGTAAATTTCTTCTGAAGAGGTTTTCATTCTGTTAGTTTGATCTAAAAATAAAAAAGGGAAGAAACCTGATTGATCTCTTCCCCTGAAATTTTAAAAAATTAATTTAAGCGGCAACTACATTAATTGATGGATTCACATCTCTTTTTAATAATCCTTCAATTGCCATAAGAGTTCCCGAGATAGAACTTGGACAACTACCGCAGGCGCCCTGATATCTAATCTTAACTGTATAACCATCAATACCCAAAACCTGCAAACCGCCGCCGTCTCCGGCAAGCGCTGGTCTTACTTTCTGGTCAAGCAGCTGATTTATTTTTTTAAGCAGTGCATTTTCCTCCTCAGCAGTTGGTTCTGTTATAGTTTCTTTGGGAATCAAATTTGGATCAAATGATTTCAGAAAATCAATAAAAGGCCGTTGTATTTGTCCCCAGTTAGCTTCTGGAGATTTTTCAATCGTGACAAACTTATCCATGTAAAAAACCGAAACTACTCCATCCAGATTAAATATTCCAGTGGCAAATGGATCATTCTTTGCAGAGTCTTTATCAGCATACTGTCTTGTTTCATAATTAAGAAGCTTCTGATTCAATATAAATTTTAATGCGTGTGGATTTGGTGTCAAGTCGACATCTTCTACCATTAACATAATTACCTCTTTTTTTTATTTTAAAGTTAATCTAACCCAGCCTCACCTTCAAGTTAAATCAAGCGACATACCTAAGATTGTGATTTCACAAAATGGCATTTTCTTAAAATAAACTTAATTTTGAGCCAGAATTTTTAAGAATAATATCAAAATTATGGCTGAAAAGAAGAATATACTTATCGTATTTACGGGCGGCACTTTTTCTATGACGATCGATAAAAAGAAGTCCGGTGGTGCTGTGCCCCGTTATTCCGGACAGGAACTATTAAAAAAAATACCAGAAGCAGGTATACTTGCCACAATTTCTTTTTATGATTTTGGAAAGTACCCCGGTCCTCACGTTACGCCGAATATAATGATGGAACTATCGAAAAAATTAAGGAAAAGACTTGCAGAGAAAAAATATGACGGCATAGTTGTCACTCATGGAACAGACACTCTCGAAGAGACTGCGTACCTGATCGATCTCACAATCAAAACAGAAATTCCAATTGTATTTACGGGCTCAATGAGAAATAGTTCTGAAGCAAATTGGGATGGACCAAAGAATTTAGTTGATTCAATTCTCGTTTGCCTGAATAAAAATTCACGAGGAATGGGAACGCTTGTTTGTATGCACGGAGAAGTAAACGCTGCAAGTGAAGTGACAAAAATTTTCTCAAATGAGTTTGAAACATTTCAAAGCCTAGATTTTGGAATGCTGGGGTTTGTGCAGAAGGATAGAGTGGTTTACAATCGCCTGCCAAGATTTCTCGAAACAATAAATACAATTAAAATTAATACTAATGTTGATCTACTAACAGTTTATGCCGGAATGGATGAGAAATTTTTCAGACATTCTGCTGATTCTGATGCAGAAGGTTTAGTGATTGAAGCGTTAGGTGTCGGGAACGTTCCTCCCGCGACTTATAAAGGTGTTGAGTATGTTATTAAAAAAAATATTCCTGTTATACTGGTATCAAGATGTCCCGCTGGAGAAACAGATTACATTTATAGCTATCCTGGTGCGGGCAGACATTTGCATGACCTTGGAGTAATTTTCACTGATTACCTGAATGGACAAAAAGCACGAATTAAATTGATGCTAGCTTTGGGTAAAACGAGTGACAGAAAAATCCTGCGAAAAATATTTGAAGGTGAGATCAGGGAGATTTAAAGTTTTATTTCTCAGATAGCAGCGCTTCCAGATCAACTTTGTGGACGTGGTCAATTTCTCTTCCGAGAAACAACTCAGCTACTTCTTTAAATTTGGCGGGGATATCGCTAACATAATATTCCTGAACACCGGGCTTATCTGAATCAGAAAGCAAGTCAAGTTTTTCAAGTTCTGATTTAATTACTTCTGAGGAAGCAACTCCGGAATCGATCAATGTAACACTTTTGCCAATAACTTTCTGAATTACTTTAGATAAAATTGGGTAGTGTGTGCAACCTAAAACCAAAGTATCTATTTCAACTTCACGAAGTTCTTTCAAATACTCTTCTGCAATTTCATAAGTTGCCTGATGCTTTATCCATCCTTCTTCTGCAAGCGGAACAAAAAGCGGACAAGGTTTTTCAATTACCTGGGCTGAATTATTTAATTTTTTTATTTCGTTTGAGTAAGCGAGGTTATTTATCGTTGCCCTTGTTCCGATAACACCGATTTTATTACTTTTACTTTTTTTCAAAGCCATTCTCGAACCAGGTTCAATCATTCCGATGATTGGAATGTCAAACATTTTTTTCAAATCGGGAATTGCAATAGATGATGCAGTATTACAGGCAACTACAAGTGCTTTAACATTTTTCTGCAAAAGAAACTTTGTATTCTGAATTGAATATTCAATTACAGTTGAATTTGATTTTGAACCGTAAGGAACACGAGCCGTGTCACCGAAATAAATTATGCTTTCATTCGAAAGAGTTGAGGCTAGTCTTTTAACAACTGTTAGTCCGCCGATACCTGAATCGAATACGCCTATAGGTTTTTGTTTATCTATGTGATTCAAAACAATCCTTATAATAATTTATCAATTGCTGAAGTAATTTCGTTTTTAACAAATTCATAATCATTTGCAGAAATTTTCTTCCCATTTCTGTCGAGCACGTAAAATGCATCCACAATTTCATCACCTTGTGTTGAAATCTTTGCAAAGAAAATATTCAAGCCAAGTTCATTCATTTTGCTAGTCACGTGATATAGAAACCCAAGCCTATCAGGAGAGTGAACATCAATGATTGTATACCTTTCATGGGTTTCAAATGCAACTTTCACATTACCTTTTTTCTTAAAGAACTTACTTTCAATTCTCCACCATTTTGATTTTAGTAATGCCACCTCTTTGCCAAGCTGCAACAGACCCCGAACAGCGAGGTTCATATCCTCTTCAACTTTGCCAAATCTTTCCTTCTCCAATATTTTATGTGAGCTGAAATCAGTCACGTTAAAAGTATCAATTACGATTCCATCTTTGCGTGTAAAGATTTTAGCATCGTGAATGTTGATGTCGTTTATTGCAAGCACACCACAAAGTTTTGAAAGCAATGAAGGAAAATCTTTTGTTATAACCGTAATGCCGGTATAGCCATTCGAGTCAGAGAACAGAACAGATACAACAGAACCTTTTTCAATCTCTTCAATGTGTCGTGCAATTTCCTCCGCACCAAAATGATGTGAGTAAGCTATGTCATCTATTGATTCAATATGATCCTGAACGATTTCTTCGGAAATGTTTGGCGAATACTTGCTGATTTCTTTTGGAACAGCATAGGTCGTTGAATACAAAAGTTCTTCACCCGAAATTTTTTCTTCAAGCATAGCTCTGGTTTTCCTGTATAACTCAGCAAGAAGTTCGCTCTTCCAGCTAGTCCAAACAACAGGATTAACAGCGGAAAGATCAGCGTAAGTTAAAAGGTAAAGCTGCTCAAGATCTTCAATGGAATTAAATCTTGAAGTGAAATTGTTAAGTGTTTCCGGATCATTTAAATTTCTTCGGAATGCTGTCTGTTCCATTATCAGGTGATGATAAACAAGAAACGAAACTGTATTTATCTCATCCTCGCTGTAGCCCATACGATACATAATTGAAGAGGCAAGTTCGGCCCCAATAATTTCATGTCCGCTAATGTTAATTGGTTTGGCTATATCGTGAAGCAGCAAACCGAGGAAAAGCTTTTCCTTGTCTTTCAGCTTGTTAAAAATTCTTCCAAGCTGTGAATTTTCATTGGCAAGTTTCTCTACATTTTGAATAGCAATTAATGTATGCTCATCAGCAGTGTACGAATGATAAACTCCGTGTTGCAAAAAGCCGTTCAGCTCTTTAAACTCAGGCATAAATACATTGAGTGCACCGAGCTCGTTCATTACATATAGAGTTTCCCCAACATTACTTGGCAGTCTCAAAATTTCTCTAAAGAATACAGAGGATTCACTTTCCTGAATATGATGTCTGTCGATAGTTTCAAATTTATCAACAATATATGAACGGAGAGATTCATCAAACCTTGCAGAGTGAAGTCCGCGGTAATAAAAAGCACGAAGAATATCAGACATAGTCAACTGCGAATTATTACGCATCGAAATTACTCTGCCTTTCATTTCAAAATCATCATCAAGATTTATGGCAAGTGAATCAGGTAGCGAAATAAAAGTATCATCAAAAAATTTTTTAATTATCGATTTTGAAAACCGGTTGAGAATTACAGCAGCGTTGAAGTATATTCTCATAAAATCAATTAATGCATCTTCCTCAAAACCAAAAATTTTTGCTATTCTTATCTGCTCGCTAAATTCAAACCGGTCATTCTTTTGCTTCGCTTCAAGGTGCATTAGGTTTCTCACCGAAAGCACGAGCTTGTAACTGCTGAGCACCCGGCTGCATTCATCAACCGAGGAAATTTTACTTACTTTAAGAATGTTAAGAAATGTTTCTATCTGTGTTGCTTCCTGTTGCTTGTCAAATAATTCCTTTGTTGAAAAGATAAACATCCATTCTACTATTTGAAGATCCCTTAATCCTCCGGCAGAGAATTTTACATTTGGCTCAAGCATTTTTGGTGAGATACCGTACTTATGATATCTCTCTTCAGTGTCTTCGATTAATCTTTTAATGAGGTCAGCCTTGATATCTTCGTTAAGTGTTTTAAGAAGAGTTTCATTCCATAGGTTGTAAACTTTTTCTGATCCCAGCAAGTATCGGGTTTCAAAAAATTGAGTGAATGTGTGAAGATCGGAAAGCATATATTTCTGGATGTCGGACAAATCTCTTACAGTATGTGATACTTCCAGACCGTTATCCCAGAATCGTGTAACCAGTTCCGTGATCTCTTTTGCATTTTCTTCAACTGATTCAGCTATAAAAATAATATCTATATCTGAATAAGGCGAAAATTCGCGACGACTGAAACTCCCTGCAGATGCAAGAGCAAAGTTATATTTTCCCTTCCCGGCAACAGCACGGATAAATTCTTCAATTAGCAGGCTGTACTCTTTGCTGAATCTTAGTGCATCCGCTTGCTTTGCGTACTCAGAGAACAACTCATCACGCCTTGCCTGGAATATTTTTTTTGTTTCGGATTTCAAAATTTATTTCCTGAAGATTCAGTAAAATTTTTATTTATTAAACATATTGTTATAGTACTCGGCTTAAATTACAGAGGAAATCCCGCCTCTAACATTAAACTCTGCTGTTATTAACATGTATCGTGGTTT
Organism: uncultured Ignavibacteriaceae bacterium; assembly: GCA_964559565.1. GTDB lineage: Bacteria > Bacteroidota > Ignavibacteria > Ignavibacteriales > Ignavibacteriaceae > IGN2. Next base: position 22,029 of record CAZLJI010000008.1, read on the forward strand.
GCAAACAGCTACAAGATCGTCAAGGATTTTGTTTGTTGCACTTTCGAAGAATAAGCCATCGTTGCGATAAGAATTAAAATAAAGTTTCAAGGATTTCAATTCTACACAAAGTTTATCAGGAACATACTCAACTGTGATGGTAGCAAAATCAGGCTGCCCGGTTTTTGGACAGAGGGACGTAAACTCCGGTGCTGTGTGAATGATTGTATAATCTCTTTCTGGGAATTCATTTTTGAAGGTATCAAGTAGCTTTCTTTTGTTTTTCATATAGATTTTTATGTAGTTAATAGTTTGTTGATCTCAGATTAATGATTTGTGATTTCTTTAATTCTACATAACTAACTTTTCAAACCGAAATAGAAAATCCGTGATCGCAAATCGATCATTTGTAGTCCGGTTTTGTTTTGTATTTAATCGGGTCTTCAATTCCAGACATCTGAAATCCTCTCAGACGAAGAGCACAACTATCACAAACTCCGCAGGCTTTGTCTTCGTTTTGATAACAGCTCCATGTTAAGTGGAGCGGTGCTTTCAGTTCAATTCCTTTTTTTATTATTTCAGCTTTTGAAAGATGAATAACAGGAGTTTCAATTTTAATTTTCGTTTCCGGTTTTGTACCGAGACCAATCATTTTTTCGAATGCTGAGAAAAACTCTGGTCTACAATCTGGATATCCTGAAGAATCTTCGTAAACTGCTCCGATAAAAACTGCTTTTGCATTCAAAACTTCTGCCCAGCTAACACAAGCTGAAAGAATGTTTGCATTCCTGAACGGCACATATGAAGTCGGAACTGATTTATTATTCAAGTCAGCCTGTGAGACTGAAATATTTTTATCCGTCAATGATGAACCACCGATCTTTGAAAGATGGGAGTAATCAACTATCAATCTTTCTTCTACCTTAAAATAATCTGCTATGTCGTTAAAAGCTTTCAGTTCTCTCTTTTCTGTCCTCTGACTATAATTAATATGCGCAAAAGCGAGTTCATAATTTTCATTTGCAATTGCAGCGGTTACACAGCTATCCATTCCTCCGCTTACGGCAATAACAGCCAGCCCTTTTCTAATACTACTCATAATTTGAATTAATTGATGCTAAAAATACTGAAAAGGAAGTTAAATTATTCTGTAAAATTATGGCTTTTCCTATTGCTGTTTTGAGTTTCTTCTTGAAATTATCTTCTTCATTTAATTTCCGGTAAGATGCAAAGACATTATAAAATTCTTAACTTTGTCCGGGTAATTTTCATAAACAGAGGAAACAATGAGAAAAAAAGTCATAGCCGGTAATTGGAAAATGAATATGGATTTACGACAGTCGCAAAAGCTGGTTTCGGAAATTATAAATGGATTAGGAAAAGATAATAAAGCAGAAGTGATAGTTTGTCCACCGTTTACATCTTTAAGTGAAGTGAATTCTTTATTAAAAGGCACACAAGTAAAACTTGGTGCACAGAATATGTACTACGAAGAAAGCGGTGCGTATACAGCGGAAATTTCTGCAGATATGCTAAAATCTGTTGGTTGCGAATATGTTATACTTGGTCACTCTGAAAGAAGAGTTATCTTTAATGAATCCGATGAACTAATAAACAGAAAAATAAAAACCGCGCTTGCAAAAGAACTCAAACCAATCTTTTGTATCGGTGAATTGCTCGAGCAAAGAGAAAACGGCCAGACTATGAACGTTGTTTCTATGCAGATTGAAAAAGGATTGGAAGGAATCTCTTCTGAACATATGAGAAATATTATCATTGCTTATGAGCCTGTCTGGGCGATTGGTACAGGAAAGACAGCAACTCCGGGACAGGCGCAGGAAGTACATTTTTTCATTCGTGAATTAGTGGCGAAAAAATATTCGACGTCGGTTGCTGAAGGTTTAATCATACAGTACGGAGGAAGTGTTAAGCCGGATAATTCGAGTGAGCTTCTTTCACAAAAAGATATTGACGGTGCGCTCGTTGGCGGAGCTTGTCTTAAGGCCGATTCTTTTCTTGGAATAATTGCTTCTGCTTAATGAAATGCTTTGAGAAAGTAGAATAATATATTGTACTACCACAACTTTCCGATTGATTTCCCCTCGATTCTGTAGTATATTTGTGCGTTTTTTAATAAATTTTCAAAGGATTCGCTTATCGAATGTTATTCTCTCCCATTAGATCTCTGGCATTAGCAGGATTTCTTTCTCTTTTTGCTTTTCAATTTTTGTTTGCTCAGGTAGTATTCAGAGAAGTCCCGGATTATAAAATCCAACTGATGGACTCTCTTTTTTTTGATATTACTCAAACCCGTTCAGTAATTTCACTGAATGGAAAATGGACCGTCCAGCCTTTCGATGATGACAAATCACAGAAAGTAATAATAAATGTTCCTTCAATATTTGAAGGTGAAGATGAATTAGTTTTTCAGAAGGAGTTTGAGCTTTCAAAAGCACAGATCACCGAAAACACATTAGAAATAGTTTTCTTCTCAATAAATTACACCGCAGATATTTCTCTCAACAATACGATCATTCACCGTCATAGTGGAGGTGAGTATCCTTTCAGAGTTTCTCTTCCCAGGGACATACTTCAAAGTGATAGAAAAAATGTTCTCTCAGTAAAATTGATATATGATCTTAATTCAAAAAATTCAATTCCTCAGAAGCAGAGATTCTTGTTCCCACAAAATTATGGTGGAATAATTGGTGATGTTTACATTCACCTTAAACCAGATTTTTATATTGCCAAAGAAAATATAACAGCAACATTTTCCGCTGATTATAAAAACATTTCGCTTCAGGTTGAATCGCTCATAAAAAATAATAAGACAATTTTAAACTATTCAGGTATTCAAAACCTGAACGACTTCTTCCTTTTGATTTCTATAAACGATGCCGATGGAAATATTATTAAAGAATTGCCGGGATATAATTTTACATTGGAGAGAAATAAGGATATCTCTATTACTCAGAAGTTGAATTTGCCAGATTCAGTTTTGTGGTCACCAGAAATTCACTCTTCATATATCCTCAAGCAGCAAATATTTAAATCGGACTCACTGATTGATAATAAACAGAAATTAATTTCATTATTTGAATTGAAATCTGATAAAGAATCAATTAAGCTCAACGGAAATGATTACCAGTTGAAAGGGACGATTTACTATCCGGGAAGCGAAACTTATGGCAAATTGATCTCCTATGAACAAATGGAGAAAGACATAAGTTTAATTAAAGAAGCTGGTTTCAACTCGGTTAGATTCGCAAAGAGTACTATCCATCCATATTATCTTAATCTTTGTGATCAGTATGGATTGCTTGCTTTCCTTGAAATCCCCATCGATGGTGTTCCAAAGGGAATTGCTGAAGATGAGAGTTTTGTCAGCAGAGGAAGAGAATTTCTTCACAACTATATTTCATTTTACGGAGAGTATTCTTCTTTTGTTGCAATAGGGTTTGGCGGTACATACATTCCCGAGCTGGAAGAACACATTTCACTTATTTCAGTACTCGCAGATGTTGCGAAAGAAAAAAGTAATCTACTTACGTATGCATCTTTTACGGGGATGAATCTTCAAAACATTGAGAATCTTGATCTTTACGGAATTGAGTTAGTGAAGGAGAGTACAGTAAGCTCGGATGAACAATTCAGAGAGTTGCAAAATAATTTTGGCACAGGAAAAATCTTTTTTTCATCTGTTACATATCCTGTTTATATCGGCGGCACAGACGGATATCTGAATGATTATTCATTTGAAGCCCAGGCAAAACGTTTTGAAGAGTTATTCGATTACGTGT
>CAZLJI010000009.1:0-25601 GCA_964559565.1 uncultured Ignavibacteriaceae bacterium
TATATATGAAAAGAGAACTGATCCGTTTGGTAAAGATTATTATTGGCTGACAGGGAAATTAGTAGAAATTGAAAATGAAAAACTAAGCGACCAGTTCGCAATAAAAAATAAGTTTGTCTCCGTTACTCCAATTCATTTTGATTTAACCGATTACAATACTTATGAAAATATGAAGAGCTGGGACATTGAGAAGATCTTCAATGAAAAAACTCATTGATGTTTGCCAGATAGATGCATTCACTGATGAACCATTTCGCGGAAATTTCGCAGGTGTTGTTTATTCAGATGAACTAACCACAGAAGAAATGCAGCTCATCGCAAGGGAGTTTAATGTTTCCGAAACCGCATTCATTTCAAAATCCAGCGAAGCAAATTTTAATTTAAGATGGTTCACTCCCAAAGTTGAAGTAAAATTGTGCGGTCATGCAACAGTAGCTTCAATTCATTGCCTAACTCAAATGGGAATCATTCAGGATAATTCCACAATAACTTTTAAAACACTTTCCGGCATCTTAAAATGCAGTACGAAAAATGGAATTTACTCACTCAGTATTCCAATTCCTGAATTAAAAATATTTGATGGAAATAAAGAAGAAATCATCAATGCTCTTAATGGTGAGAAAGCCATCAATGCTGAAAATTTCCCTTTTATTCTTGATGATGGTGGTTATCTTTACATTTATGTTTCATCCTTGAGTGATCTAATGAAGATACGACCAAACTTCAGAGAGTTGTTAGATTTATCCACAGCAAGAAAAGGATACGATGCTTTCACTTTATTTACAACCGAGACAATAGAAAAAGATAATCATGCTCATTTACGGTTCTTTACGCCATATTATGGAATTGATGAAGACCCGGTGACAGGTTCTGCAAACGGTCCATTGCTGCTTGTGCTTAGGAAGCTGGGTTTAATTGAACAAAACACCGAAGGAAAAACTTATACATTTGAACAAGGAGATGTTCTTGCGAGGAAAGGAAGAGTCAATGTTTCTTATTCCCCTTCGAAAAATGAGCTGACAATTTCCGGAAAAGCCGTAACAGTATTTAAGGGAGAGTTGAGTTTTTAATGTTTGGTTACGAAAATATTCAATTGTCAATAGCTTACTCAGCAGCTTATCTTGTGCTTGCAATACTCTTGATTGCTCTTTATTCTTTTTATGTTTACCGTTTTACCATCCCTCAAATCGAACCGTTAAAAAAAGTTTTACTGGTAACCTTAAGAGTTTTGGCATTACTCGTTCTATGCCTGATTTTATTCGAACCAATATTAAATCTTAGTAAAAAATTAACTCTTGAACCATCTAATCTTGTTTTTATAGACAATTCGAGATCAATTCAGATCGATGATGGAACAGACCGTATATCAAATGTCAAGAAAGTGCTGAATGATTTATCAGCTTACTCATCTGAGAGTAATCTATCTTTTCATGAATTCGGAAATTCAATAAAAGATGTAAGTGTTGATAGTCTTGCAGAAATAAATTTTTCGGATGGGTCTACTAACCTGCAGGAATTATTTAATTTTGTTAAACAATCTGACAGAAATATAGCTTCAGTAACATTAGTCACTGATGGTGTGATTACTTCAGGAAGCAATCCATATTACGATGCCATCAATCTTGGTATACCTGTTTTCACAATCGGCATTGGAGATACTACACAGCGGAAGGATGTTGAATTAAAAAAAGTTCTGCACAACGATTTCCTTTATGCCGAAACTCCCACAATCATCATTGCAACTGTCAATAACAAAGGCTTTGCCGGCGAATCAGTCACTGCAACTTTATACGAAGATAATAAATTCATATCGCAGCAAACAGTCATCCTGAGCAGTGCCGGGGTTCAGAATGTTTCTTTTGACTACAAAGCACAAACCAGCGGCGAAAAAAAGTTGAGCATTGTATTATCCAATTCGGGGGGTGAATTTACCACTGCAAATAACAAGCAGGTTTTTTACGTAAATGTTCTTTCAAACAAAATTAAAGTGCTGCTGCTTGCATCAAGTCCGAATGCCGACTTAACATTTATTAAAAATTCACTCAAGCGGGATGAAAGCATAGAAGTAAATTCAATTGTGCAATTATTAAGAGATAAGTTCCAGGACAAACTTAATTACCAAACACTTGATAGTGCAGATGTTCTTTTTCTGATCGGCTTTCCATCTGATGCAACACCTGAAGAGTTGTTGAACCGCGTAATCTTAAAAATTAAAGAAGATAAAATTCCCTACTTTCTAACCCTGTCAGCTGGAATAAGTATTAATAAACTTGCAAGATTTGGGAATGAGCTTCCATTTACATTCAACCAGAATTTTTCAGGAAACAGAGAAGTCCAGCCATATATTCTTCCGGAACAAAGTTCGAATCCGATTCTTCAACATTCTGATAAAAATTTCATTGACTCCTGGAATAACCTGCCGCCTGTTTTACAACCAAGTGTAATATTTAATCCACGTATTGAAAGTAAGACACTCGCACAGATTAAGGTAAACAACTCAGTTGTTAATTCTCCTTTGATAGTCTCAAATAATTTCAGCGGAAAGAGATCCATTTCAGTTTTAGCAAAAGATATCTGGAAATGGAAATTACAAGCCGCACCTAAAGGATTGGATTTATTCGATAGTTTCATAGTCAATTCGCTTCGCTGGTTAAAAGCGAGCGAAGAGCAAAAGCTGGTCAAGGTAAAATCATCAAAGAAAAATTTTTCGCAGGGTGAGAGAATTGAATTTAGCGGTGAAGTTTTTGATGAATCGCTAAATCCAATTTCGGATGCGGGAATTAAAATCAGTGTATCTTCAGCTAAGAATAAATATGAAACTGATATGGAAAATGTTGGTCCGGGTTTGTATGAAGGTTCGATTGTAATAAACGAAACTGGCGATTTCAGTTTTTCTGCAGAAGCAACGACAGACGGCCGAAGTTTAGGAAAGGATAATGGTAGCTTTAATATCGGAGAGGTAGATATTGAAATGACTAATCCCGTGATGAATTATCAATTTTTAAGTCTGATTGCAAATAATACCGGTGGAGAATTTTTCTTTCCGGATGATCACTCAACCTTGTTAAATAAACTGAAAGAGTTGAAGATTAATTCGTCAAAAGAGAAAGTTGTTACATCAGAAATTTCATTATGGTCTGATACGTGGATGCTTATGATTGCAATATTGTTGTTTTCGCTTGAATGGTTTATTCGTAAGAGAAATGGGATGTTATGATAACGCTTAAAGAGCACACGATTGTATGAATGAATGATTGAATGACAAGAACATACATCCATACAACCATACAAAATAATTTTATACAGGTAATGAATATCATTAGCTAATAAATGAAATTTATTCCAGGCATTATATTCGATTTTTTGCTTCCCCGATTCTGCCCCGGCTGCAACAAAAAGTTGTTACCCGATGATAATCCTGTCTGCATAGATTGTCTCAGCAGCATTTTAGTTGCTGATGAAATTAGACTCGAAGACGAATATGACAGAAATTTCTCCTCTTCAAAAATCATTAAAGATTTTTACTCAAGATTTGTTTTTGAAACTGATAAAACTTTGCAGTACGTTATTCACGCATTAAAATATCAGAAAAAGTTCAAGCTGGGAATTTATTTGGGTGAGATTCTTGGTGAAGGAATCAAAACCCGTAACTGGCAAATTGACCTGATCGTTCCTGTTCCAATTCATCATCTTAAAAAAGCGGAAAGAAGCTATAACCAATCGGATTACATAGTTAAAGGATTGAGCAAATCACTCAAAATTCCCTATTCAACCAAATCGATAAAAAGAACCCGGCATACAGAATCTCAAACCAAACTGAAAATGAAAGCGAGGGCTCAAAATGTTGCGGATGCATTTGATGTCAGAAATCCAAAAAAATTAAGTAGGAAAAATATTCTAATTGTAGATGATATAATTACAACAGGGGCAACAATTCAGGAATGCGGCAGAGCTCTTGTTAAAGGCGGGGCAAAAACAGTATATGCCTGTTCAGTCGGAATTGCAAACTTTTAAATGATCACATTTTTCCTGGTGCAGAAACCACAAGGATCAATAATAAATTTTTTATGATAGTATTTAACAAGAAGTTGTCAGCAACTTCAACAGTTTCGAACTTTGCGTAATGGCAGATTTAGAAGCACAAACCTTTCTGTCTGCACAAATGCCCAATAGAAGCACTGCACTTGACTTAACCACGTCACCCGCCACTGTGCCAAAACACCTATTGTGTGCAGTAGCATTATTTTTTAACTGTCGAATGGAGAAAATTCATTTTCCATTTTCCGTCAACTTTTCTAAAAGTCGCACTCTCCAGCCAATCAATTTTCATTTTTATTGTGTCATTAAAGACAAAATCTCCGTGATTGAAATAAACTATGTCACCGCTTGATTCATCCATATTTACTTTAATATTGTCAAATTTCCAGTCTAGTTTAAATGAATTAAATTTTTCATTTATTTTGACAAGACTGTCATTTGTCCAAATTTTTCCGTCTTCAAAAAGCACAAAGTCTCTTGTAGTTAGCGAATTTAGTTTCTCTAAGTCCTGGGTTTTTATTCCATCAAAATAGTCAATCAAGATATTTTTCAAGATTTCTGGATCGTCCTTCTTTTGTTCACAATTAGTCAGCAGTCCTAGTCCCAGAATGATAGTTAGAATGGTTATTGTTTTCATATTTATTTCGGTTTAGTTACTCGTTTATTATTGCACACGACATAATTCTTTACGCATCCGCCAATTTACGGGATAATTTAAATTGAATTTGTATTAACATAATAAAGATAATCATTACATCTTCTCAGGCGCAGAAACACCAAGAATAGTCAGTCCATTTTTGATTACGGTTTTAGTGGCAACCGCTAATGCCAACCTGGCTTCAGCAATGCTTTTCTTGCTGCCAAGTATTCTCCTGAAAGTATAAAACTTATGAAATGCTGCAGCAAGGTCTTCAAGATAAGCACAGATTTTCTGCGGTTCATAGTTCTCCGTACTGTATAAAACTTCTTCCTCAAACTTGTGAAGCTTTTTAAGCAGAGCTTGTTCCTCTTCTTCAATCAGCAGACTTAGATTATCCGTTAAAGGTTTCAGATTTTCTGATTCAACCGCTCGGATAATCGAACAAATTCTCGCGTGTGCATACTGGAGATAAAAAACAGGATTTTCATCGCTTTGTTTTTTAGCAAGATCAATATCAAAATTCATATGAGAAGAAATTGATCTCATATTGAAGAAATATCTCACAACATCACTGCCGACTTCGTCAATCAGTTCATCTAAAGTAATATAGTTAGCTTTTCGTGTCGACATCTTAACTACTTCGCCGTCTTTCAAAATGGTTACAAACTGGTGAATGAGTACTTTAACTCTTGAATCATCATAACCCAAAGCTTTAATGCCAGCCAGCACATCCGGGTAAGTAGCGTTGTGATCTGAACCAAAAATATCAATCATCACATCGTAACCCCGATCATATTTTACAGTGTGATACGCAATATCAGGAAGCCGGTAAGTTGGTTCGCCGGTTGCTTTCACAATCACTTTATCTTCTCCACCGGTCATCTCAGATAGTCTCAGCCAGATAGCTCCATCTTTCTCATAAGACAAACCTGAGGCTTTAAATTTTACCAAAAGGTTATCAATCTTTCCATCTTCATACAGTGATTTTTCATTGAAGAAAATTTTATGATGAATCGCTAATCGGTTCAGACTTTTCTTAATATCATTAAAAATTTCAGCTTCCGCTATTTCTTTGAATTTACCTTCCGCTGATTCATTAATCAGCTTATCACCAAATTCCTGGTATATTGCTGCAGCTGAGGCTGAAATGTATTCACCCTGATAGTAATCTTCAGGAAATTCTTCCTGTCTGCCTAGAAGATCCAGATATCTTTTTCTCACAGAATCACCAAGCACACGCATTTGCCTGCCGGCATTGTTGAAATAATACTCTCGATCGACTGTATAACCAATCCATTCAAGCATATTAGCAATCGTATCACCTGTTACTGCACCTCTTCCATGACCAACTGTCAACGGACCGGTTGGATTAGCTGAAACAAACTCAACATTTGCTCTTTTACCGGAATATTTTTTTGATTTGCCAAAGTCATCGCCTCTTTCATTAATGTCTTTGATAATCTGTGAAATAAATGAAGGAGTGAAATAAAAGTTGATGAAACCCGGTCCGGCTATTTCTGTTTTGCTGATGATGTTTTTATTGATGTCCAGATTTGAAAGTATTTCAGCAGCTAATTCTCTTGGATTTTTCTTGAGCATTTTTGAAAGTATCATCGCAGCGTTTGAAGAAATATCACCGTGCGTTTCAATTTTAGGTGTATCAAATATCAGATCTATCTCACAAAGATATGGCAACCGCTCTGCAGCTACTTCAAATAATTTTTGTAGATATTTTTTCAATCCAGAAGGAATAATTGTGAATGAAATCTGATATGCAAACTTATTAAAGTAAGAGACCGGAAAAAACTATTCTTCCTAAAAGATATTTCTACTTTGCCTTAGCAACAGCCTTCTCTAAAGGATCTTTCATCTTTTCAGATGGTGCATCTCCCCAGAGTTTTTCGAGATTATAAAACTCTCTTGAATCTTTCTTGAAGACGTGAACAACTACATCAACATAATCAAGCAAAACCCAGCTAAGAGCTTTGAGTCCCTCTTTATGCCAGCATTTAATTCCATCGTCGGATAAAACTCGATCAACCTCGTCTGCAATTGCTTTTACCTGTGTATCGGAATCTGCAGAGCAAATCACAAAGTAGTCAGTAAATGAAACCAGATTTCGTAAATCAATTGCTAAAACATTAAAACCTTTTTTTGTGAAGATGATATCCGATATACGATGAGCTAAATCTGTTGAATTCAATTTTGCCTCTTTTTTAATGGATTTAAATCTCTGTAATCTTTCCCGAGAATGAATGTAACGTCGAGCATATAGTCGGGATTAAACTGTTGAATTATATTTTGCTCATCCAGCCCGACGATGGCAGAAACAATTTCAGCGTTATGAATTTTTTCATTCCTGCTAATGATAATGCTATTTTCAATTTCAAACGAACGGTAGTTCCCCAAATTCACTACATCAATATTATTGGTTCTTAAATAGTCAGTTAGTTTTTCTGCAACTCCGCTTACACCACAACCATTCAAAACTTCCACCTGTATTCTTGCCGCAGTGCTATCCTGCAAATAATTATCATCGCCACCAGTGAATGGAATTATACTGATTAGTGAATAAGCTAAAATAGAATTAATTATAACCAGGATGAGAATTGATGCATTAAGAATGAAATTTTTTGAAAGGTAAACTTTCTTTTTTTCGGTTGAAATTTTCTTTTCTCTCACTAATTAAGAATAAAAATATTCTTTACTTGTTTTGAAATGGTGATTCTGATTGATAACTGTTAATCTCTGAAATGAAATTAAACGGATTTCCATATCCATAAAAAGGGTGATAATAACCATATCCGAATGGCATACTTCTGTACTGCAGATGGACTGAAAAATTATCCCAGGGATGATAATTAATTGCTGCATTGCTTATATAAATTCCGGAAATATCTTTCTGAAATTGTTCGCCCAGTGTGCTGTATGGAGAATACATTACACTCACATCTAACTGAACATTTAAATTATTCATCAATCTGTAAAACATACTATTGGTATAGCTGGTTAATGACATTCCCTGCCCGGCAAATGTTGAATAATTCAGACTGAATGAATGACGCATTATGAAATCATCGGAGTTAAGAAACCCGAAAAGAGAATTTGAGTTCTCCGAGACTATTCCTTCTTTAACACTATTAGTTTCAAAACCGCTGTCTCTAAATTGGGCAAAAGTCCGTGATGTTATAATCAAAATCATTACTAATAATATATTCTTCAAATCATCACCTGAAATTTTGATTCAATTTTATGTAAATAACTTGCAAAAAGCAACAAGAATTCCTCTGACAATTTTTTATATGACCTTCGTGATTTTATTCTTTTTATCAACCAATACCACTTTAGGCTTAAATTTTTTAGCATCTTGATCAGGAAGATGAACATAACTAACAATAATAATTTCATCACCAACAGAGCCAAACCTAGCTGCCGGACCATTAAGACAGATTGTTCCGCTTCCTGCAGCTCCTTCAATCGTATAAGTTTCAAATCTGAAACATTTATTAAAATTTAAAACCTGCACCTTCTCGTACGGTAAAATGTCAGCGGCTTTCAACAAATCCTTATCAACTGTAATGCTTCCTTCATAGTAAAGCTCAGCCTGAGTAACCGTAACCCGGTGTATTTTAGACTTCAACATTTCTCTTTGCATTAAAACTTTTTCCTTTAATTTTGTGCTATCAAATATACCCATTGACAAATCTTAGTTTCAAGGGAACAATTTGGTTAGACTGATTGATATTCTTCAATTTTGGAAAAATTAAGAACTTTACTTGAAAATACTGATAATTGATAATTATGACTCGTTTACCTTCAATTTAGTTCAATTGCTGGGTAAGTACAAAAATGAACTTCTGATTTTGAAGAATGATGAGGACATAGGTCCAGCCAAAGTTTTTCAGCCTGATAAGATTTTAATTTCTCCCGGTCCGGGAAGACCAGAAAATTCAGGATTGACTCTTGCAGCAATTGAAGAATTTGGGAATTCGGTTCCAACACTTGGAGTTTGCCTCGGTATGCAGGCTATTTGCAATTTATTTGGTGCGGATATTATAAATGCTGAAAATATTTACCACGGAAAAACATCAAAAATTAATCACGACAATAAAACCATCTTTAAGAATATTCCGCAAGAATTTGAAGCAATGCGTTATCATTCTTTGCTCGTCAAAGAAAATACCTTGCCTGATGAAATTGAAGTTTCGGCTAAAGCTTCAACCGGAGAAATTATGGGAATTCGTCATAAATTATATTCGCTTGAAGGAATACAATTTCATCCTGAATCCATCCTGACTCCCTCTGGAAATCAAATCATTAAAAATTGGTTGAGTCTTTGAACTGTTACTAGCTCTTTACTTCAACAATCATTTCAATTTCAACCGCAGAGTTTAATGGAAGTTCACTAACTCCGACTGCACTTCGAACATGTTTTCCTGCTTCACCAAAGATTTCAACTATAAATTCAGACGCACCGTTTGCAACTTTTGGCTGAGCAGTAAATCCTTCGGCACTGCTGACAAATACAGTCAGCTTTAAAACTCTTTTTATCTTATCAAGACTGCCGATTACACTTTTAATAGCACTAAGACAGTTTAAAGCACATAATTTTGCTGCTGCTTTTCCTTCCTCCTCAGATAAATCTTTTCCAACTTTGCCGGAATACTTTACGGCTCCAGATGATATTGGAACCTGTCCGGAAGTCATTACAAGATTTCCTACTAGCATAGCTGGGATGTATGCTGCCAGCGGTTTAACTGTTTCGGGAATAGTTACTCCCATTTGTATTAGTTTTTCTTCAAACATGATCTCCTCTGTTTCTATTCAGATACTTTTATTTTGATTAAATTTGAACCCAATTCTATCAAGTTTTTCACTTCTAATTCAGAATAAGGATTTATTTTATGACTGGAAGCAAATTTAACGAATTCGTTGAGATAGTTAAAAGATTGAGAAAAGAATGTCCGTGGGATCGCGAGCAAACCAACGACTCAATAAAAGCAGCAACTATTGAGGAAGCCTATGAAGTAGTTGAAGCAATCGAAAAGAAAAATTATGATGACTTGAAAAGCGAACTCGGTGATCTGCTTCTTCACGTTGTATTTCATACAATTATTGCTTCGGAGTCCAATGGATTTACAATTGATGATGTGATTGATGGCATTCAGAAGAAATTAATAAGAAGACATCCGCACGTATTTGGCGAAGTAAAGGTTTCTAGAGCGAATGAAGTAAAAAAGAATTGGGAAGAAATTAAGCTTGAGGAAGGAAGAAATTCTGTTCTTGATGGTGTACCAGAAATGCTTCCGGCATTGCAACGTGCACATAGGCTTCAGGAAAAAGCATCAAAAGTTGGATTCGACTGGGAAAAGAAAGAAGATGTCTGGATAAAAGTAATTGAAGAAATTGAGGAAATGCATCAGATAGAAGAAAAAAGATTAAAGTTAAAAGATAAAAGTGATGAAGATTTGTATAACAAACTTGAAGATGAAGTTGGCGACGTGTTTTTTGCCTTAGTTAATTATGCAAGATTTTTAGATGTCAATCCGGAAAATGCGCTGAGAAGAACTAACTCAAAATTTATCAGACGATTCAGCTATGTTGAAGAAAAAATAAAAGCGATGGGAAAAAAGTTATCGGATTCAAATCTTAAAGAGATGGATTTTTACTGGGAGGAGAGTAAAAAGAAAGTTTAGGAATTTTCGTTCTTATTGTTACCAAATTTCTCATAAGCATCTATGATGTCTTTTACCAGCTTATGCCTAACAACATCGCTTTTATCAAAATAAACAAAAGCAACACCTTCAACTTTAGATAATATTTCCCTCGCCTGAACTAATCCACTAACTTGTTTTGAAGGAAGATCTATCTGTGTTATATCTCCTGTTACTATCGATTTTGAACTACCGCCTAATCTTGTCAGAAACATTTTCATCTGCATTGTCGTGGCATTTTGAGCTTCATCGAGAATAACATACGCATTGTTCAAAGTTCTACCCCTCATATAAGCTAGCGGAACAATTTCAATTATTCTTTTCTCAATATAGTTTTTTAATTTTTCTGAAGGTATCATATCATCAAGTGCATCATACAATGGACGAAGATATGGATCAATCTTTTCACGAAAATCACCTGGTAGAAATCCTAGACTTTCACCTGCTTCTACTGCGGGCCTTGCTAGAATTAATTTTTTAACCAAGCCTCTTTTTAGTGCGGAGACCGCGATTGCAACTGCAAGATATGTTTTTCCCGTTCCAGCTGGACCGATTGCAAAGCAAATATCATTCTTCCGAGCAAGATTTATGTAGTTAATTTGTCCGGGAGTTCTTGCTTTGATTACATCTTTTTTGGTATAGAGGACAATCGAATCAAGCTCACCTTCATCAACAACTTCTTTACCTTCAACAGTAAGTTCTAAAATTGTGTTGACATCATTTGTGCCTAATCTTCCGCTGGTATTCAGAACATAAGCCATTTCTTTCAGAAGTTTCTCAATTAACTCAACTTCTTCAGTAACGCCTTTAATAATGACGTTATCCCCTCTTACGGTTATTAAAGCATTAAATCTATCTTCAAGTATTTTCAAATTTGAATCATTGAAACCAAGAAGATCCTGCATATTTACATTTTCAATTACTATTTTCTTTTCTACAGCAGTCATATTTGTTCTTTAAATGAAAAAACCCTTATCCAAACACAGGACAAGGGTTCTTCCAAACTAAATTAAGTTAAACAAGCTAAAATAATTTTATTGCACCGGAGCTGGTTTGTAATTTGATCTTAGCTTTTCATATTTATCTTTTTCTTCCTGTGTTAGAGGAGGAATTGAGAATTCCTGATCAGGATAGATCAAATCAGGGTTCTTTATTTTTTCTCTGTTTGCTTGATAAATTACCGGCCAAGCAAAACCATTTCCATAATGTTCTTTCTTACGAGCAATGCCCCAGAGGTGATCGCCTCTAACTACTTTGTAAGATATTACTGGAGGAGCATCGATCCATTCATCAAGAGCTTTCTGCATTTTGTTGTGCACTTTATCAAAAAACTCAGGTAATGCACTAATTTTGTTCATCTTTAATGCATCAAGATCGGCCTGTCTATCAGCCTTTGGGCTTTCTTTTCTTTTGATTTTACCATCAAGCTCGTTGACAGCATTTCTAAAATTGTCAACGTCACTTCTGGTTGCACCAACCATAGCATAAAGTTGATCAATACATTCTTCAGGATCCTGAAGACCAGCTTTTACTGTGTTGAGATTTTCCATATCTTTATTTAAAGTTTCAATCTCTGACGTTAAAGCTTGTTTTTTTCCGGTAAGCCGGGTCATTTCAGCTTCCCATTCTTCTTCGGTCATCTCTGTTTCTTGTGCAAAGGAAGAAAGAGATAACAGGAAAGAAAGGGAAATGATAGCAACTAATAATTTTGCGAGTTTCATTTTTTTCTCCATTTTCATTTTTTATAAAATTCCTGTTAATAATTACTTAGGCAATTTTTCAAGGTTTGCCTTTGTTTCTTCCTTTTGCTTGTTACATTCAGCCAATTTTCGATTTATGGTCTGAATTTCTGTTTCAAGCTGTGATTTTTGATCTCTCAGACTGTTAGCTTCTGCTTCGAGTGATTTAACTTCACTACGCAATGCATCTAGTTCAGCAATCTGAGCTTCACTTAAACCACCACAACCCGCAACCAATGCCATGCTGACAAAAAGAACAGCGGCCAGAACGGGAGTCCTGAAATTTTTAAGTAGGCTCATATGAAACCTCCGATTATTAATGATTAAATATATTAACTGTGATTAGGTACAAGATAAACTTTCAACTACTCAATATTTGCAAAGTAGTATTAAATTTAGGGCTAATATATAGCGAAAGCCTTGAAAAAATTCAAGGAAAATTAACTTTTTATTTTAAAAAAGCCTTTTTTCAACGAAACTAGTGTAAGTTTCTCCGGCAATTATGAGGTGGTCAAACACAGGTATCTCCATAATTTTACCTGTTTCAACTATTTTCTTCGTAATTCTGATATCCTCATTACTGGGTTCCGGATTTCCACTGGGATGATTATGTATTAAAATTATGCTCGCGGAAGAATTATCAATTGCAACCTTAAAAACCTCCCTCGGATGAACAACACTCGAATTTAAATTTCCGATAGAAATTGTTTCGTGCTTAATGATCTTATTGGCTGAGTTTAGACAAACAACGATGAATTTTTCTTTATTATCGTCTCTTAAAATCGGGATAAAAATATCTGCAACATCCTGCGGTGAAGTTATTTTTTTTTCAGCAAACCACTTCGGTTGAGACAAAATCCTTCTGCTTAGTTCAAATGCTGCGGCAAGAGTCGCAGCTTTATCTTTTCCAATGCCACTAATTTTTTGCAAAGAGTCAACTGTTTTGGTAGCAAGCTTTGCTAAATTTCCTTCATTTTTTATCAACTCTCTGGCAATTTCTATTACAGATTTTCCCTTCTTTCCTGTTCTGAGAAGAATTGCAACCAGCTCTGCATCCGAAAGACTTTGCGCACCTCTTAATAGTAATTTTTCACGGGGACGATCATCAAGTGGAAGTTCTTTGACTGTTAATTTCTTATGTTCTTCTTTATTCATTACTGGCTGAGTTTAAACTTATCAACTAATTCAAATACCCCATCTTTATAGCGAACTATGTTTAAATATTTATTCACCCTTCTTTCATCAAATGAAATGTTATTACGTAATCCGCTGCTCACCATTCCTGATATCATTTTATCAACAAGATTTTTTCTCCCCGACTCACTATTCCTATAAGCTGTCAGAATACATTTTGCGGCATCGTATCCATATAGAACATTCCGGTTTACATCTTCACCACTAACTGAAATATACTGTTCATTAAAATTTTTGTATGCGTCCGTATTGTAGTCAACAAAGTAATCAGACTCAAAGATCATATTATTGCTAATTTCCGGAGCTGTTTCAAATCCTTTTGCCGTGAACCAATCCTGATTACCATACAACGGAATTTTCATTCCATACTTGATCAACTCTGAAAAGATATATGGAGTAACCGAATTATCTGAGAGTGGGATATATATGCCCTCAATTATGAGCGAATCCTCATAAATTTTTGATATCGGTTCACTGAAGTCAGTATTATCATTTTTAAATGTTTCTTTTTTTAGCACCCTACCGCCTAGGGCTTCAAATTCTTCAGTGAATGAGGCAGCAAGAATTGGAGAGTAGCTTTCAATAGAATTTATTACTGAAACAATTCGTTTATTTTCGACAAAGAAAACGTATTGTGCCATCACTTTTCCTCGAACTGAGAATGAGGGATTAGCCTGGAAAAAGTTGTGACTGATAGTTGTTAAATCATCATCGGTCGCCGTTGGAGAAATTATGGGAATATCATAATCATCAAATTCCTCCAGTGCAGCACGAACTTCATTACTGAATATTGGCCCGAGGATAGCAATTATCGAATTAAGTGAAGTAAACTCTTCCTTTATTATTTTAATTTGATTTACATCTTTCTTTGTGTCACGGATCAGTAATCCAATTTTGTCATTTCTGAGCTTGTTAAATTCATCAACGGCAAATTTAATTCCCTCAAGTATTTCAACTGCTGGCTGGTTAGTGTATTCCCCTGCAGAATTCATCTCGAGAGGTAACATAACTCCTATTACAGTTGTTGTTGGCTCGGAACTAAATGAAATATTCATTAATTCTTTAGCTTCATTGTATTCGACAGATTCAGGATAACTACTCGTCAGTTCTTCGAACTTGTTCTTGGCAGCAGAAATATCACCATCCCTAATTAGATATTTTCCCTGCTGAAGCAATGCATATGATTTAACCTCGCTGCTGCTGAATGATAATTTTAATCGTTCAAGCTGAGTTTCATTCAGATATTTTGCTGAAATGCCTTCGCCAATCTCCCTTGCTTTAAGTTCATAAGCAGACGAATTTGTTTTTTCTATAATAAATAATATTTCTCTCAAGGCATTATAATAGTTTGCAATTTGAATATAATATTTTGTTATCAGTAATCTCATTTCGTCTACATATTTGCTTTTGGGATACGCCTCAAAAAATTGCTCGGCTGCATATTTAAATTGATTGTACTGGTTAAGTTCAAAATAAATCTTTGTTTTGAAGAATTCCGAGGCTGTGGTTTTTGAGTTGTATTTATAATCAATTATTATTTTGTTGAATCCGACGAGCGCTTCATCATATTTCCCAGAATTAAAAAGAGTAACCGCACTATTAAACTGGTTATTAATTTCTTGCTGTGAAATCTCCTGAGAATATGCCAGACTCCATGAAATGATTATCAGTGCTAGTAAGGCTATAAAAAAATTATTTCTTGAAAGGAGCTTAATCATTCAATTTAAAAATTTGATTTCAATTTTATGAAATGAAGTTAATAAAAAAATCTATTCCCATTCAATTGTTGCCGGTGGTTTTGAACTTATATCATAAACTACTCTATTAACACCCCTGACCTTATTTATTATTTTATTTGAAACGGATGAAAGAAAATCGTGCTCAAATGTATACCAATCTGCAGTCATTCCATCAACAGAAGTTACAGCTCTCAAGGCGAGAACAAATTCATAAGTCCGGGCATCGCCCATTACTCCAACCGAACTTACAGGAAGCAGAACGGTAAACGCTTGCCAGATGCTATTATATAAGCCTGCTTCTTTAATTGACGTTATATAGATATCGTCGGCTTCGCGAAGAATATCCAGCTTTTCCTTTGTAATCTCACCAAGCACGCGTACTCCAAGTCCAGGACCCGGAAATGGATGGCGATTAATAAACTCTGGGGGAATATTAAGATTCCTACCTACGTTTCTAACTTCATCTTTAAATAACTCGCGAAAAGGTTCAACTAATTTCAGATTCATCTTGTCAGGCAGCCCACCTACGTTATGGTGGGTTTTTATTGTTGCAGAAGCACCCTTGACTGATACTGATTCTATAACATCAGGATAGAGAGTTCCCTGAACCAGAAACTGAGCATCTTTAATTTTTTTTGCCTCTTCTTCAAATACTTCAATAAAAGTATTGCCTATTATTTTTCTTTTCTTTTCAGGATCGGAGACACCTTTAAGATTTGTCAGAAATTTTTCAGAAGCGTCAACGTGAATATGATTGAGCTTTAGCTTTTCATTGAACAATATTCCAATTTTTTTACTTTCGCTCTTTCGCATCAAACCATTATCAATATGGATGCAGACTAAATTATCACCAATAGCTTTTTTAACGAGCACAGCTGCAACTGTAGAATCCACTCCGCCGCTAAGAGCGCAGATTGCTTTAGAATCACCAATAGTTGATTTAATTTTTTCGAGTTTTTCCTCAATGAAGTTTTGCGGAGTCCAATCCCCTTTACATTTACAAATATCGAAAAGGAAGTTGTCGATGATTTTTTCACCTTCTTCGGTGTGCGCAACTTCAGGATGAAATTGCAAACCATAAAATCTTTTCGAAGGATTTGAAATAGCACAAATGGGAGAATGATCAGACTCACCCACTACTTTAAATCCTTTCGGCAATTCAGTTAAATAGTCACCATGACTCATCCAAACAATTGAAGCATCCTCAACTCCACGAAGTATATCTGTATTATCTGTAATTCTTAAAATAGATTTTCCATATTCACGGTTGTTGGCTGGCTCAACTGTGCCGCCAAAATTTTTGCAGATAAGCTGGAGTCCATAGCACAAGCCAAGAAACGGTACTTTGAGATTGAAAATCTGTGGATCAATGTCAGGCGCAGAATCATCATATACACTCATCGGACCACCGGAAAGAATTATTCCTTTTGGATCTAATTCTTTAATAGTTTCAAGTGAGATTGTATGTGGATGAATTTCAGAATAAACTTTTACTTCCCTTACCCGACGAGCAATTAGCTGCGTGTATTGGGAGCCGAAGTCAATGATGAGAATTAAGTCACGCTGTTTCATTTATCCTAAAATAAATAAATAACTAAAAATAAAAACCCGTTATTCACGGGTTAAAATAGAAATAATTTCTATTCGGAATCGATAGCTATTTTATTGACCGATAAGACTCTTATAAGCCTTCGCATCTAGCAAATCAGCAAGATCAGCAGGATTTGATAATTCAGCTTTAACCATCCAGCCCTCTCCATAAGGATCAGTGTTAACAACTTCTGGTGAGTCAGAAAGCTTTTTATTTATTTCAATCAACTTGCCACTGAAAGGTGCAAAAATATCACTAACTGTTTTAACAGCTTCAATTGTACCAAACGAATTTCCTTTAGAAATTTCTTTTATATCAGGGTCGATATCAATAAAAACAACATCGCCAAGTTCTCCCTGTGCATAATCTGTAATTCCTATTACACCTATGTTTCCTTCAACACGAACCCATTCGTGATCATTAGTATATTTAACATTCTCCGGTATTTTCATTTTTCCCTCTTATGTAATTTTTTTATGATTAAATGAATATTAAAATTTTTCAAGAAAGCTTGTATCAAAAATACCACTTTTAAATCTTTCATCTTCCAGAACTTTTAAATGAAATGGTATAGTTGTTTTAATTCCTTCAATAGTGAATTCGCTTAGTGCACGTTTACCACGCATAATTGCATGTTCTCTATTTTTTCCCCAAACAATAAGCTTTGCAATCAATGAATCATAGTAAGGTGGAATTGAATACGATTGGTAAATATGTGAATCATTCCTCACACCAAAACCACCTGGAAAATGCAGCGATGTTATTTTACCAGGCGAAGGTCTGAAATTATTTTCAGGATCTTCTGCATTAATTCTGAACTCGATTGCATGTCCGTGAGGTTTTTTAGGTTTAGTCTCAATCTTTTCTCCGGCGGCCACCAGTATTTGCTGTCTTACAAGATCAACATCATAAACTAATTCAGTAACTGGATGTTCAACCTGAATTCTTGTATTCATTTCCATGAAATAAAAATTCTGGTGTCTATCAAGCAGAAACTCGATTGTGCCGGCTCCTTCATAATTAACAGAGTGTGCCCCTTTAACGGCAGCATCTCCCATTCGTGCTCTTAGATCCTCATCTACAGCGGGTGACGGTGATTCTTCAATGAGCTTTTGATGTCTTCGCTGAATTGAGCAATCTCTCTCTCCATAATGATAAACATTCCCGTGCTGGTCACCCATTACCTGAATTTCGATGTGGCGCGGATTTTCAATAAATTTTTCTATGTAAACATCACCGTTTGCAAAAGCTGCTTCGGCTTCAGTCTGCGCAGTCTGAAATGCCTTTTGAAATTCACTTTCTTCCCAAACTATTCTCATACCCTTTCCACCGCCACCAGCAGAGGCTTTTATAATAACAGGAAATCCAATTTCATGTGCAAGTCCTTTTGCCACTTCAATATTATCAATCACGCCATCACTACCAGGAATAACAGGCACTTCATTTTTCTTCATTGTGTCTTTTGCAAAAGCTTTATCTCCCATTGCTTTAATCATCTCGGGAGATGGACCAATAAACTTTAGATTGGATTCATGACAAATCTCAGAGAAGCTTGCATTCTCTGCAAGAAAACCATATCCCGGATGAATTGCATCAGCACCGGTAACCTGTGCGGCAGAAATGATTGCTGGAATTTTTAGATAGCTGTCCTTTCCAAACGGAGGACCAATACAAACAGCTTCATCAGCAAAAGTAACGTGAAGGGAATCTCTATCTGCTTCTGAATAGACTGCAACAGTTTTTATACCCAGCTCTTTGCAAGTGCGGATTATTCGAAGCGCTATTTCGCCACGGTTAGCGATTAAAATTTTGTTAAACAAAATCTATCCAGGTTTTAGAATTGGTTAAGCCAGCTCTATCAGAAAAAGCGGCTGATTATATTCCACAGGTTTACCATTTTCTACCAAAATTTTTACTACTTTACCAGCAACATCTGATTCTATTTCATTCATTAATTTCATCGCCTCTACTATGCATAACACACTACCCGGAGCTACAACTGAGCCAATCTGAACGTAAGAATCAGCATCAGGTGCAGGCGCTCTATAAAAGGTACCAACAATAGGTGATTTTATTTCATGTACATTAGTTGCTGTTGGTTCAACTTCTGCTTTTTTGTTGAGTGTATCTGCTGTTCCAGCAGAAGCCGGCTGAAGAATTGGTTGAGCATTTGCAGCTGGGATTTGGGCTTGTGTTATTACCTGAGAAGTTCTGATCTTTTTTGCAATCTTTATCTTTAAACCGCTCTCTTCAATTTCAAGATCAGTAACACTGCTTGTGTCGACAATTTTTACTAATTTTTTAATAAGATCAAGATCCATATGCAGCCTCTAATTTAAGATTTAACTCTTTCCGAATATTCCCCGGTTCTTGTATCAACTCTGAGCAGATCACCTTCATTTATGAACAAGGGAACATATAATGAAGCACCTGTTTCAAGTTTTGCTGGCTTTAATGCACCGGTAGCAGTATCACCTTTAAAGCCAGGTTCAGTTTCAACAACTTTAAGATTTATAAATATGGGTATGTCAACTGATATTATATCTGAACCGTTAAAAAGGATTTCAACTTCTTCACTCTCTTTAAGAAACTTAACACCATCGCTGAACAAATCTCTGGCAATATTAATCTGTTCATAAGTTTCATTATCCATACAAACAAGTGAATCACCTTCGGAGAAAAGATATTGATATTTTCTTCTCTCGACCCTGACAGTGTCAACTTTTTCGCCGGCTCTGAATGTGTTTTCTAAAACTCTGCCTGTTCTTAAGTTTTTTAAAGTTGAACGTACGAATGCACCACCTTTACCCGGTTTAACATGCTGGAATTCAACAATGCTGTAAAGATCATTTTTAAATTTTATTATTAGTCCATTTCTGAAATCTGAAGTATCTGCCATAAAAAATTAAATAATATCCTGTTGCTTAAAGTTTAGAGTTATTTTTTGTTAGGAAATAGAAATCTGACACTACTAAATTAATTAAAGAAAAAGAATAATTCTGATAAAAGATTAAAAATCGTTAATAAATCATTGAAAGGTATTTATCAACTTCTCTGAATGCTAAAGATGTAGCGTAGTCCTCTTTTATTCTGTTAAATAGAATTTTTGCTTCTTCCTTATCACCTGTCCTTAAATAATATATCCCGGCATTCAGCAAGTAGTCAGGATTCTGAGAATTTAACTTAGATATTTTCGAAGCCTTGAGATATAAATCCGCAGCTTTCTCAAAATCTTCCTGAACTGCATAATAACCAGCTTGCCCTGCTAAAGATGATGCCTCAAAGTAATCGATGCTGCCGCTATAGTCTTTGTAGTACTTAAACGCTTCATCATAATTACCGAGAAAAGCAAAACAATTAGCCAGGTAAATTTTTGCTGTTTCACCGTTTTCAGATCCACCGAAGTCTTCAACTAGTTTTTTAAGACCAATAATATTTGTGCCCTGTCTACCCTCAATAGCTTCAAGATAAGCACCTTGATCATACAAAGGCATTATGCGGGAAAGTTCCAATCCGGCCTTTTCATTACTTTCGGATTTCTGATTTACATAAAAGTATACCAAAGCAGCAACTGCAACCAGAACCCCAGCATAAATGAAAATTTTGTTTTTGTACTTCTCAAAGAAAACAACAGCTGCTTTATAAAAATTTAACAGTTTATCTTCTTTTATTTCCTTCTTAGAAAGCTTTTTCTTTTTCTGTAACATTAATTCGTCCTTTAGTTAACAACTATTTAATTAAAAACCTTGCAAAAATAATACATTTGTAGACAATCTGCCATTTGGTTTGTACGCCCAGGAGGACTTGAACCTCCAACCTTTGGAACCGGAATCCAACGTTCTATCCAGTTGAACTATGGGCGCATTAAATGCCGATTCTGATATGGTTTGAATAAATCCAGGCCTTGCTGAAATAGTAAACTTCTACCCTGTATACACCCGTTTTTTTAACTTCAAATTCTGCCCTATCCGAACTAAAATTGGCGATTTCTTTGCCATTTCGGATGAGTTTGATTTCCGCTTTTTGAACTGGCAAAGTTACGCATAAAGTTATCTTTTCAGAAAAATCGAGATAATCACCCATATAATATTTTTTCTTACCGGATCTAGCAAAAAATTGAAATCCTTTTGAATTAGCATGATAATCATTTGCTATAAAACTTCTGCCATATGCCAGCGCTTCGTAAATGGCTGCCTTTGCTTTCGCCAGCTTTTGTTTGCTGCTGCCTTTTACAAGCTGTTCAGGCAGCAGGATATGGTTATGAATAGATTTGAATAGTACTTTATAAGGAAATATTTCTACTTCAAAGAAACCAAAAAGATTCTGTTTATGAGCATGTGCATCAACTCCGCCGAATCCAACCACTTTTCGTTTTAGATTAAGTTCATCCCATAGCCTGAGCGTCTCTGGTGGAGGAGAGACAATTGAGCGCAACGGATGAAGAAATGAAGTATATTTATTCTGCTCTGTCAGGTTCTCCATCCATTCCGACATATGGTTCCAAATTTCAATTCCATCATAATCCTCAATACTCCAATCTACCCATGGATAAGGTGGATGTTCTTCCATGTGATTTCTTTTTTCGTGTGGATGAGCTAGAAAACCGATACCACCAGCTTCTTTTACTTTTCGAACATATTCTTTTGCGGATAGTCTTGTGGAAAATGTTTCATTAATTCCAAAAGCGAGGTAATGATTTTTGTTTTCTTTATCATTTATTTCGCACCCAATCAGGCAAAGTGTTTTGCCATACCATTTTTCAAATCCTTCCTGCAAACCTCTAAGAGTATTGTGATCCGTCATCAGAAGAAAATCCAGGTCAGACTCATCTGCATACTTCGCTATTTCAGGTATCTCACCCGTACCATCTGAAAACAGGGAATGTATATGCGCAACGCCAACGTATTCAATCATAAAGATAAAAGATTTTGTTAGTCAGAAATTAAAGAAGATTAGCTTCTAAGGAAAATGAGTAATTAGTGGATAAAACGTTTCCGGGTTCTGCATTTAGTCCGCTTCTTACTGATTTCCCCTTAATTGGTATTCAATTTTGTCATCTTCTAATTCTGCAACTTTTAAAAAGTTGAGTCTTTCCAGAAGCTTTATTGCTCTTTCATTTTGCTTAGTTGTTATTGCACGAATGCGTTTTAAGCCGATATTGTTTATTCCAAAGTCTATGGCTAATAACATAGCAGATGTCATAAAACCTTGCCCACGGTATTGAGGTATTAAAACGCAACCAAGTTCTCCTATTCCATTGTCAAGTCCACGATAGTAACCACAAGTCCCAATAATTTTATTTGTTGAATTTTCTGCGATACCCCAATGAACTGAATTACCGTCAAAATAATCCCTGTTAATTTTAGCTTACATTTCTGTGGCCTGTTGCAATGTAGTAGCCTGAATTAAATCATAAAACGAAATTTCAATAATGTCCTTAATGTCCGCTGTCAGAATTTGTCGCAACGAGATTTTGTCGCCAGAGATAATTGGAAATATGTCATATGGAGGTAGTCTCATTTTGTCTGCTACAGTATCTGCAAATGCTTACTGCTAACATTAAAATTAATACTCTTTGAGGTGCTAAAATTTATTTACTTCTTTTTGATTAAAATCCCCCTAATAATCAGAGTTTAAAATAACTGCTATAAATCAACCTCTGTCTGAGTTGTATATTTTGTAGTATGTTCAACCGTCATACTGCTGATCTTGTTGATAAGGATATTTATTCTTTCATCAGTATCATCTTCAAAATTTTCAAAAGCCTCGTTTGAGCTGAAAATGTACTGTTCCTGAAAACGATTTTGCTTCCCTTTTACTTCGTAAACAGAATAACTTTCTAAGCCCTCGGCTTTGATTAAATTTTTTAACTCTCTGACGGTTTTAATAAACTCTTCTTTTTTATCACTTTGAATATCATAATTTATTGTGAATAGAACTTTTGACATTAGCGCTCCAAATTTTAAATTTTTATTTTGCCGGTAAAAATAACCTTTGCCGGACCTGTGAGTGATAAGTTTCTTACTTTTGAATTTTCTACATCAAAATTTACGAATAATTTTTCATTGGATTTAGGAATTATTTTTACCGGAACAGATAATTTTTGCGTAACAAAACAAATCAGTGCTGCTGCAACAGAGCCGGTTCCACAGGCTAAAGTCTCGGCTTCCACACCTCTTTCGTAAGTTCTGATGTGAATTTCTTCATCTTTAACATTAACAAAGTTGACATTAGTTCCACCTGGTGAAAATTCTGGCAAATTCCTTATCTCTCTACCCAGAAGGTCAACTGAAACAGTATCCAAAGAATTAAGAAATCCCTCAGTCTCATTTATATCAATTACAACATGCGGTGAACCTGTATCAGCAAAATGAGCATTTAAAAGTTTTCCACCAGCTTTAATCTTAAAATTATATTTGATTTTTTTAGGTGGATTCAGATAAAATTTTATTTCTGAGTCTGAGAAAACCTCACCTTTATATTCGACCCCATTTGAAATAAATACAGCTTTTTTATCTTGTAATCTGCCAGATTCTGAGGTAAACAATATTGCACATCTGGCACCATTTGCACATAAGCTTCCCGTTGAGCCATCAGCATTATAATAGTTCATAACAAAATTGTGAGTAGCGGAATCTTCAATTGTGATCAAACCATCTGCACCGACACCGTTTCGTCTGTCACAAATTTTTTGAACAATGTTTGTGTCTACCTGAAGCCAATCGTTTTGTTTCTTATCAATAAAAACAAAATCATTGCCGGCACCGCTCATTTTTGTAAATGTTAAATCTTTCATTTCACTGATCAAATTTAGGTGTGAGAATTCAGGGATGCAAGAAAATTGCTGTTAAGAAATAGTTTCTGTAATTGTTAAATAATATAAAGGTACGGATATAATTTTAAATAATGATTCACTTATACCCTATACCTTCATATTGAATCTCTGCCTTAAGAAAAACTTTTCATCATTCCAGCAACCTGCTGAGCTTGTTTGGAGTTATATTCAAACGCAAGTTTTTTATGGTTTACTACGTCTATGATTGTTCCGATTAAACATAAACCACCTGTTAGTAAAAACAGCAAACCCATACCAACCTGGTTAATAACAAATCTCTGAATTCCCGCTATCCCGATAAAACCTATAACTGCAAATAGAAGCATGTTACTTGGGTCTTTTCTTCTTGACATATAAGCAATTGCAAATTGCTGTGCCTGACCGTCGTTCATATCTTTAATTAGTTCCTGAACGTAGGCCATTTCGTCTCCCTCGAGACTAGGCATTAATTGAAATGCATTAGGCATATCTCCTCCTATTATTTTTGATGATATTAAATATTCTGAATGAAATTATTAAAAAAGCAAATAATCCTAATGGATGAGAGTGAAGTGAAGCGACAAACTCACCTTTGAAAAGCAGTGAAATTGAATTTCCTAAACCACAACCAGGGCAAAATTCAAAACCAAGATTAGATAAAGGACAAATTGTAAAATGAGCTTCTCCGGGAGAGTGAATAAGTAACAGGTAGGCTAATCCTAATATCCAAACCATAGCCTCAAATCCAATCAGTGACCACAATTTTATAATATACTTGTGAATAATTAGAAAAAGATTTTTCTCATTTAAAATATATGTGGGCTGTAAATTCAATGTTTGTATTAAAAATTATTTTTTGCTGATTTAAACTTAGAGAATCAGTATAGTATTAGCAATTGAAGCAGGATAAGCGGTATGTTTCTATCGGTGAGTAAAGATTTGGTATCTCTGACAGCACGGCTTCGTCTCCGAAGAGACTTCGCCGATGCAGGCTTCATTTTTCGCTTCGCCTAGCAAAGGCAGATAAACTCAAAACAATACTGAAGTGGAGGTGCGGGGAGTCGAACCCCGGTCCGAAATTAAGATCCAAAGAACATCTACATACATAGTCTGTTTCTTTTTGACTTTAAGCTGCCAAACAGACAAAGATCACTAAAAGTCTGTCTACTATTAATTTCGCTTCATCTCCGCAGACGAAAGACTCAGCTATTTTACCTAAACGGCGTTCTTCCAAACCCCGGTAAAAAGGAGAATGGAGAACGAGCTACGTTTTATTTACGCAGCTAAGGCGTAGTTATATTCGCCAGTTATATTTTTGTTCCCAATTTTTTAACGTGTCTTCGGGGAACACGGTACGCAGTTCTAAGTCTCCTCAATCCCGTCGAAACCAAAATTTCACCCCCAAAAACCAGTGGGCAATTGGCAATATGCAATCCTAGTTAAGGATTCCACTTTGTGTCAGGATGGTTTGAGACTTTATTCTCAAAACGTGAAAGAACAAAGAATAGATCTGATAATCTGTTAAGGAAAATAACAATATTATCACCGATAGTCACCGTCTTTTTCAATGCCACAACTTCTCGCTCAGCACGTCTGCAAACGGTTCGGCAAATATGAAGCAAAGCAGAACTCTTCGAGCCACCAGGAAGGATAAAATTGCGCAACTCTTCAAGCTGTGCATCGTATTCATCAATCATTTTTTCAATTTCTTTATGGAATGATTCAGGAGTTCGTTGAATATTTAACTTTGTGTTTTTATCACTTTCAGGAGTTGCTAAATCTGACCCAATTGTGAAAAGATAATTTTGAATCTTCAACAAATTCTCTTTGACACTTTTGTCTTTAGATTCAGTAATAGCGTATCCAATAAAAGAATTTAATTCATCAATAGTTCCATAAGCTGAAATGCGGAGTGAATCTTTACTTACGCGTTCACCACCAAATAATCCGGTTTCACCTCTGTCACCGGTTTTAGTATAAATTTTCATTTTACGAAAGGTAGTGGATGAACTTCTGCATTAACAACTTTATTATCGGAAAGTTTTAACGAGATTTGAGTTCCGGTAGTCAAATGTGAGTTGCGAATATATGCCAAACCAATCGGTGCTTTAAGCTTGTGTGATATAGCGTAA
>CAZLJI010000010.1:0-16432 GCA_964559565.1 uncultured Ignavibacteriaceae bacterium
TTTCCCAGCTATACTCAGTCACTCTATTTCCATCAATAACTTTAAAAAGAGTTTTCTTTCCGTAATCTCGTAATCTCTGGTTGAAAAGAATTCTAGTGTTGAAATTACTTTTTAAAATCAACTCGTGAATCAAAGTTTCCCATCTTTTCTCCTCGTAAACTCTGCGCAGAAGGGAAGAGTAACGGAAGAGATTAAGGTATTCGTGAATTAGTGGCTTAAGATTTTGATTGTGTTTTTCAGAATTATTTGCAAGAAATTCCCCAAACAGATAAAATGTTTCTTTATCAACTTCACCCATAAACTGCTTAGCAAATTCAGGTTGTGCAGCCGCTACGAAAATTTTATGAAGTGCTTCTGCTTCTTCTTTCGATAAATTTCTTTTTTCAAGAGGAATTTGTTTGAGAGTTTCAGCAAAGCTTTCAAGCTGCTCGCTTACATCCTTTTTACCAAATGAAGTCAAGCCCGTTATAAATTTATCTGCAACTGAAATGATATTATCTAAAATTCCTTCTGCAATTGTCAGCGGTGTTCGTTTTTCTTCCATAGTAGTTGTTGGTTTTATTTAAATGAAAAGGCTGTGTTAAAATATGAATTTGCAGGGAATAGGTGGTAATTAAAAAAGAAGGGGGAATTTAATGCTGTCACGGTCGTACCGTGATTTATAAAATCTATTACTTAATAAATTATTTTGTTGTATGAATTAAACTATGCGTTCAAGCGGAACCTGAAATAATCTGATCTTATCATCATCTTTTTCAACGATTGCATTTAGTTCATTTATTTTGACGACGAGCTTTTCAAGTAAATCCTCATCATCAAAAGCTATCATACGAACATTGTTATAGCCGGGAAAGGGACGATTGCCCAAATGAGCATCTGTTTTATGTCCTTTGCCTTTTACTTCTTCCCATTCTGTGTAGTAATCAATTCCAAGTTCATCCAACGCTTTTGAAACCCTGTCATCTAGAATTTCGCGATAAGCTAAAAATGTCAGCTTCATTTTGTAACCCCCTTTTCAGTAACTGTCTGAATTACTTTTTTATTATTTCCGGGAATAAGTTTTCTAATAAAGCCAAATAATCTTTTTGATCCGAGATCATCAAGTATAGAATAAACTACCGGCACAATGAATAATGTCAATAGAGTTGACGTTATCAATCCGCCAATTACAGCCTGACCCATTGGTGCACGGAACTCAGCACCTTCACCAAGCGCCATTGCAACGGGTATCATTCCAAAAATCATTGCAAATGTTGTCATCAATATCGGACGTAATCTTGTTGGTCCTGCTTTTACCAGAGCATCGAAGCGCGACATTCCTCGTTCACGAAGGACGTTTGTATAATCAACGAGTAAGATTCCATTTTTAGTTACCAATCCCATCAACATAATAATACCGATCATAGACATAACTGATAACGAGCTTCTAAATATTAACAAAGCAAGTACTGCTCCGATAATCGACATCGGTAAAGCAAGCATAATAGAAAATGGATGTACGAAGCTATCAAACTGAGCTGCTAAAACAATGTAAACAAACACAACAGCAAGCAGCAAAGTAATCAACATATTAGCCATTGATTCATCCTGCATTTCACCCTGACCAATAACATTAATTGAGTAACCAGGTTCAAGTTTCAATTTTGATGTTTCTGCAAGTATATCACCGAGCACAACACCTAAAAATCTTCCATCAAGATTTGCGTCTACGCGAATTTCTTTTTGTCTAGCGTATCTGTTTATTTTCGAAGGACCAACATCCTGTGTGATAGTGGCAATATCAGTAATTGGTACCAGAAAATCCTGGTTACCAATTTTTTTATTACTCTTAACAGTAAGAGGTAAAATGTCATTTAAATTTTTTCTATCCACCTTTTTTAGTCTAACTCTAACATCGATTTGTTCATCGCCTTCTTTATATTGAGTTGCTACTGCTCCATCAACCATTGCACGAATTGTTGAAGCAATTAAGTATGGATTAACAGCAAGATCAGAAGCCTTCTCTCTATCAATATTAATTCTTATTTCGGGTTTTGAAAGTTCAAGGCTGTTCTGAACGTCAACAGCAGAAGGAGTTGATTTAACAATTGCTTCAACTTTATCAGCAACTTTTTCAAGCTTTTGCAAATCTTCACCTCGAATACTTAGTGTTACAGGTTTTTCATTACCACCAGGTCCGCCTATAGGACTAACACTAAAGGTTGCCCCGGAAATTGATTTTATCTTATTTCTAATATCGGCCATTATTTTTTTATCCGATTTTTTTCTTTCGTCTGTAGGAATTAGTTTGACAAGAATAGTGGCATTAGTTACGGGGTTGTTTCCAGAACCAATTGTTGTGAACATAAGTTTTACTTCTGGAATAGCTTTGATTGTTGTTTCAACTTTTTCGCAGATCAGACTTGTTTGCTCGAGTGAACTGCCCGGCGATGCATTTACAATTATATTAAACTCGCTTCGATCGCTATCTGGGAAGAATTGTGAGCCAAGCATTCCCATTAAAAAAAAACTAGCAATAAATATTGCAATTGCACCAAACACGATCGTTTTCCTGTGGGTTAAAGACCAGCGTAATGCTTTTTCATACTTTATATTCAGCTTATCAAAATTGTGATTGAAGAAATATAAAAGCCTGTTTAAAATATTCCCTTTGGGAGAAAGTTCTTCGTCTTCTCTGTGCAGCCATTTTGATGCTAACATTGGAGTGAGTGTAAATGCAACAAACAAAGACACAAGTACTGCGGCAGATATCGTAATACCAAATTCATAAAAGAATCTTCCAACGATACCCGGCATAAAAGCAACTGGTACGAACACAGCAACAATTGTAAACGTTGTAGCCATTACCGCAAGTCCAATTTCTTCAGAAGCAGATTTTGCTGCTTCCATCGGAGTTTCACCTTGCTGCATATGCCGATAAATATTTTCAATGACCACAATTGCATCATCGATAAGCAAACCTACCGCAAGTGAAAGTGCAAGCAGAGACATCATATTAAGTGTAAAGCCCAAAGCATACATGATTATAAAACTTGCAATTATTGAAGCCGGTAATGCTAATCCACTAATTATTGTTGCTCTAAAATTTGCTAGGAACAGATAGATGACAAGCACTGCTAGTAATCCGCCATATACAATATCAAACAGAACATCATTTATGGAGTGCTCAATAAAAATGGAGTTGTCCTGCGCTACGTTTATAGAAACGCCTTCTGGTGTTTCTTCCAGTATCTTCTCAATTTGTTTGTTTACAGCCTGCGCAACCTGGACTGTATTACTGCCTGACTGCTTTATGATATTTAAACCAACGGCAATCTTCCCATTAACTCTGGTTAAGCTGGTTTGCTCTTCAACTCCATCAATAACTGTTGCAACATCAGATAGATAAACGGGTTTTCCCATTGGTGTGGCGACTATGACTCTGTTAAAATCTTCTACGCTATTATATTTACCCATAGTTCTAACAAGAAGCTGGCGCGATCCTTCAGTAACATTACCACCGGGAATTTCAACATTCTGACCGCCAACATTTTGTATTACATCCTGGATAGAAATGTTGTATGCGCGTAATCTTGCCGCATCAACTTCTATCTGAATTTCTCTTTCCGATCCACCGACTAACTGCACAGCACCAACACCGGGAATATTCTCTAATCTTTTCTTCACAACATCTTTAGTAAATGTTGTTATGTCCTTGTCGGACATATTCCCCGAAACCGATATGTTCATTATTGGAAAGCTTGCCGGATCATATCTTTGTATTATAGGATCTTCAATCTCTAAAGGTAAGTCTGCACGAACTGCTGCAATTTTTTCCCGCACATCCTGCGCTGCATCTTTTCCATTAATTTCCAACTTAAATGCAATAATAACTATGGAGACATTTTCTTGTGAAGTTGATTGAATATAATCGACACCTTCTACGGGATTGACAGCATCCTCGATAATTTGTGTTACATCGGTTTCAATTTGTTCCGGTCCGGCACCAGGCAGCACGGTTGTAATAACCACGAATGGAATATCAACATCCGGATAAAGGTCAACATTGAGCATTAAATAAGAAAAAAGTCCAAGCACAATCAAAGACATAATCATCATTGTTGCAAACACAGGTCGTCTTATTGATACATCAGCTAATTTCATCTTTTATTCCAGAATTTCTTTTAATAGTGTTTTATAATTTATTTATTTGAAATAACCACAACGGTGCCGTCTTTAAGATTATTCATTCCGAGCGTTACAATTTTATCTCCGGCATTTAAACCTGATATCACCTCAATAAATTTTCCGTCCGTTATTCCTGTTGTAATTGTTTTATAATATGACTTGCCATCATTTATCAGATAAACACCATCACTATCATTTAATTTTACAACTGCAGCGAGTGGAATAACAAGTGCATCCTTTTTAGTTTTCATATTTACGTTCACCCGGCAAAACATTCCGGGTTTAAACCATCTATCCTTTGTATTGGAAAAGGTTGCCTGAATTTCAAAAGTTCGGGATTGAATATTCGCAGACTTTGAAAGCTGGAATATTTTCCCTTCCTGAATTACATCAGGTTTCATTTCAGAAAATATCTGTGCGGGCTGATCGACATAAAAACTCGGCACATCACTCTCGCCAACATTAAACTTAGCTTTCATTCTTGATATGTTTGCTACGGTAGCCATAACAGCGGCAGGATTTGCTATGTCTCCTATATTTACATTTATCGCAGTAACAACTCCGGAAAGAGGAGAGGTTATTTCGACTGTGCTTTTTGCTGCTTCAAAATTTGCTTTTGCAACATCATAACCTGTTTGGGCCTGATCCAATGCCTGTCTAGAAACAGCACCTTCATTAAACAGATTCTTCATCCTCTCAAAATCTTTTTGTGCATTTAGAAATACTGCCTGTGATTGATAAAATTGTGAAGAGGCTCCTCCTTTATCCAATTCGAATAAAACTGTCCCCGCCTGAACATATTGATCAACTTTAACTTTTATTTCCACTATTCTCTCTGGGATCTTGGAAATAATATTAGCTTGCTCTTCGCCTTCAAGAGTGCCGCTGAAAGTTTTTGATATGTTTAATTCTCTCAATTGTACATTTTCAGCATCAACAGATATTGTGTCAGTATATTCTGTTTTAGACTGGCTATTCTCCGATGCTTTTTCTCCACACGCATTTAAAACAAAAGCTGATAATAATAATCCGGTGAACAATAGTGCGGTCATCTGATTTTCTAAAAACTGTTTCATATAAAATTGATTCTCCTGTTTACAAAAAATTTATTTTTAATTTTCATTCTCGTCGAAGTAAGTAAAGTATTGCGGATTTGTTCTTCCGAGTAATTGGTCAAGCTCTAATTTCGTGACGAGATAAGAATGAATTGCCTGTACCCGATTTAGTCTTGCTTGTCTGAGATCCTGATCAGCATTTTGTAATTCAAGCTGGCTTCCGGCACCTTCCTGATATCTTACTTTTGAAATATCGTACGCTCTTTGTGCTAGCTTAACGGTTCTTTCCTGTACTTCTATTAATGATTTAACTCTTTTTAGTTCCTGTACTTTGGCTTTCACTTCAAGTGTAGTATAGTCTTTCAACTGCAATAATTGCTCTTCTGTCTGCTTGAATGATATTGTTGATTGCTCGACAGCATTTTTAGTTCTGTTTCCCTGCCAGAGATTGAATGTCAAACTTAACCCAACTGTTGAATAGTCATAATTCTGAAAATATAAATCATCTGAAGAACCTGTATACGTATAATTTCCGAATGCAGCCAGAGTTGGCCAGTACTCAGAAACATCCAGTTGAATGAATGCTTCATCAACCTGCTTTTTTAGTTCAAGACTTTGAATGTTAAAATTGGAAAGTAATGCTTCCTGGATCAGCTCATCTTCGTTACTAATATCAATCGAGTCAAGTTTAATCTCTCCAGACACATCAATATCTACTGTCTGATCAACCCCGGTAATAATTTTTAATCCATCTTTTGCGGTTTGCAAAGTATTCTCTATCCTGAGCAAAACAGGTCTGATATTTTCAACCTGCACTTCTGCCTGAAGCTTATCAAATTCTGATACCATTCCCTGGTTATATAATGCTTTTACATTGTTAAAATTTTCTTGTGCATTACTAAAGCTAGCATTTGTGATGTCAAGAACTGCTTTTGAAAGAAGCACTCCATAAAATGCAGTTTGTACAGATAAAACTGTTTTTGAAACAGTGTTGTTGAGTTCTGCCTTCGAAAGTTCATAGTATATTTTTGTAGCACCAATACCTTCGAATACAGCCGAGCTAAATAAAACTTGTGTTAAAGTGAGAGAGGCCGAGTAAGAGTTAGTCAGAGCGAAAGACTGAAGCGTAGTTTCTATTGGTAAATACTTGCTTTGATCTTCCGGAATTATGTTCTCTTCAAATAAGATGTTATAAGTTGCATTTGTCAGCAACGCTTCAAAATCGGGAAAGGGCATTTTAGGTTTCTTTAAGAAATGAGAAAAGTCTGCTGCTACATCAACACTTGGTAATGCGTAACCAAAAGCTTCTCGGACTGCCGCGCTGGATTTTTCGGTATTTAGATAGGACACTTTAATATCTTTGTTATTCACTAGCGCTAATTGAATTGCTTCATCTAGCGTTAAAATTTGTGTTTGCGCAAATAATGTTTGGGTCGGTAGAGCCATAAACAATAAAATAAAAAATAAAATATAGAATAAGCCCTTTTTCATTAATAACTCACAATTGGTTTAAATTATTTAGACGGCTGGTAAATGGAATGAAAATTTTGTTCATAATTTTTATGAAAAATATTAGACATAAAATTACTCAATTCCCGGTTCAAATATTAGAGCAAAAAAATTACACGGTTGAATAATCTCTCATATTTATAGGACAATATTAACCGCGTTGTAAGCATTTAATTTTGATAAGTATCACACGAATTCACTATTTCACCAAAAAGTGTTATGATAAGAACGTAATCTCTCTGATTCGCAATCTTCTCCGATAAATTCTATTGGCTTTCAAAGCAAACTGCGTTAGCTTAAGCGACAGTTTATTCAGGAGCGACACAATTATTGACGCTTTATTCGGTCTGGTAATTAATTCAGTTCCAGCTAAATATTTACAAGCAAATAGCTTAGAATTATATCTCAAAATTTGTTAATTGCCGATTATTAACTGTTAGGCACTGGCATATTATTTACTTGTAGTACTTCGTCCGTTTTAAAAATCTAAATAAAACTTAGCGAGGCAAATAAGTGAATACCAGGAATAATTTTAATAAAATCAGTGTTTGGGATGAAGAAGCCGCACGGCACATTCTGGCAAGAACACTTTTTGGATACAACAAGCAGGATATTGAATTCGCGCTTTCAATTACACTTGATGATTTTGTTGATAATTACCTGCTCGCAGATCAACCTGTGCCGCCCGAGCCCGCTTATTGGGTGAACGACCCAACCAATGAAAATAACACCGAACGTACGAGAGAGCTCATCCATTGGTGGTATAATCTTATGCTTACGCAAGGATACTCTATTCGCGAAAGAATGGTTCTGTTCTGGCATAATCATTTTGTGAGCGAGGTTTCAAAAGTTGGACTTGCTCAGCATATGTATTGGCAAAACAAATTATTTCGTGATTATGCAATGGGTAATCTGATTGATTTTACAAAAGCCGTGACAATTAATCCTGCAATGTTAATTTACCTTGATGGAACAAGAAACAGGAAGGGCGCACCGAATGAGAATTATGCCAGAGAACTGATGGAGTTGTTTACACTTGGAATTGGAAACTATACAGAACAAGATATTCAAGAAGCTGCCAGAGCTTTAACAGGATGGAGATTAGATGGATTAACTTCTTTCTTCGACTCAAATCGATTTGATAATGGTTCTAAAACATTATTAGGACATACCGGTAATTTCATTTACAATGATGTTGTTGATATAATTTTTACTCAACCTACGGCAGCTACATTTTTCTGTAGAGAACTGTACAATGAATTTATGCACGTTGTTCACGATGAGCCTAGCATTGCTACGATGGCGCAAATACTTCGTGAAAATAATTATGAACTTAAACCTGTACTTTCAACTCTTTTAAAATCTGTCATGTTCCATACAAGTGAAGTAAGAGGAGCAAAAATTAAAAGTCCTATTGAGTTACTTATAGGAACAATGCGTCAATTCAATGTGGCCGCACCAGATTTTGCTTATATGCGTACGATTGCATCTCAATTAAAGCAGGAACTATTTGCTCCGCCAAATGTTAGCGGCTGGGACGGAGATAATATCTGGATTAACACAACAACACTCCCATCAAGAAATATTTTTACCGATGCAGTAATAATTGGTAAAAAACCTGGTGGGGGAGATTTAACATTTCAATTGAATCTTGTTGAATATGCAAGAACTTTTCCCAGTGCCGAAGATGCAGTTCAACTGATCGATGACATTTCAAAAATTTTCCTTCAGTATCCATTAAGCGAAAACAGGAAGGAATATTTATTAAATACTTTACTCGATGGTGCTGAAGTCTATGATTGGTCAACTGATGATCCCCAAGCTGAGAACAGGCTTAAAAAGTTCTTTAAGGCATTAATGAGATTATCAGAATATCAACTTTCATAATAGGAAAGATAATTATGGACAGAAGATCATTTTTACGAAACTTAGGATTAGTAGCCGGTGCCGGAACGGTTTCAATGGCCTTAGGCAATATTCCAATAAGAGCATTTTCAAGATCATTCCTGAATATTCAGGCAGTCAATGGAAAGGTAATAGTACTATTACAACTGAGCGGAGGTAATGACGGACTTAATACAATTATACCATTTGAAGATAGTATATACTATAATAAGCGTCCATCTCTTGGAATAAGAAAAGAAGATGCTGTAAAGCTAAATTATCTTACCGGTATGCATCCATCATTGCAGCCATTAAAATCATTGTATGATGATGGGATGATGGCAGTTGTTCAGAATGTTGGATATGAAAGTCCAGACAGATCACATTTCAGATCGACAGATATTTGGCTAACTGCATCTGATTCAAATGTTGTAATTGACGACGGCTGGGTTGGCAGGTATCTTGCAAAAGTTTTACCCGATCATAATCCAATAAATTCCGAACATCCAATGGCAATTCAGATAGGGTCAACACAATCTGCTTTGCTTGAATGTACTTGCCAGGGCTCAATGGGAATTTCATTTGAAAGTCCTAACCAATTTTACCAGTTGATAAATGGCAGCACGGCAGATAATGATCCTCCTCCGAATACAGTTGCAGGCAATCAATTAAAATATATTAAGGAAGTTGCTGCGCTTTCAATCCGGTATGCACAAGTGATAAAGGAGAAAGCAGACCTTGTCGAAAATAAGGCAACTTATCCGAACACCCGGTTGGCAAGACAGCTTGCTATAGTTGCTGAATTGGTCGCTGGCGGACTCGAAACTCCGGTGTATCTGACTTCAGTTGGTGGATTCGATACACACGCAAACCAGGCTGGCAGTCATGCTAATTTGCTTACAACCGTTGCACAGGCTATTGAAGCTTTCCAGACTGATCTTAAATTATTGGGAATTGCTGACAGGGTTGTGCTAATGACATTCTCAGAATTTGGAAGACGTCTTAATCAAAATAGCAGCGGCGGAACCGATCACGGAACAGCTGCACCACTTTTTATTATCGGCAGAAATGTTTTCGGAGGAGTTTACGGAAATAATCCTGATCTCACTGATCTTGATAACAGTGGAGATATAAAATACAAATATGATTTCAGACAGCTGTATGCTACTTTATTGACTCAGCAATTGGGACTGTCAATTGAAAGAATGCCTGATGTACTAATGAAAAATTTTGAAACATTGCCACTAATTTCGGAAAAGGCTGGTTCGCTTACAGGACCTTCAGCTTTTCAACTTGAGCAGAACTACCCGAATCCTTTTAATCCTTCAACAACAATCAGCTATTATCTGAGAGTCCCGCAGTCAGTAAAGCTTGCAGTATTTTCAGCTGCAGGGGATCAAATTGCAACACTTGTAAATGGTTACCAGGATATTGGCAGCTATGATGTGCAGTTTGATGGAAGAAGTTATTCGAGCGGAGTTTATTTTGCACGGCTTGATGTGGGTGTTTCCAGCAAGACAATTAAGATGATGCTGGTGAAGTAAGGATGATTTTCCGTTCTCAAATGAAAATGCCATCCCACATAGGATGGCATTTATTATAATAGTAACACAGATTAATAATCTGTGCTACAAAATGTTGAGCCGTTTATTTCTTTATTCCCGCAGCTTCTTCAAGCATTGCAGTTGTTACAGACTTTGGTCTTTCAATCGGATAACCAAGTCCGCGATCCCAGATAATGTTAGCAACAACACCGAGTGCTCTGCCAACAGCAAAAAGAACAGTATAGAAATCGTATTCCTTCAAACCATAATACCATTGGATAACACCTGACTGTGCATCGACGTTCGGCCATGGATTCTTTGCTTTGCCTTGTTCAAGTAATATTGGCGGAACAACTTTGAATAAAAGATCAACGTAAATGAACAACGGATCTTTTGGTAAATGCTTAAGACAGAATTCACGTTGAGCCATATAGCGAGGATCAGTTTTTCTTAAGACAGCATGTCCAAAACCGGGAATAACCTGTCCGCCTTTTAGTGTATCCCAAACAAATTGTTTCATTTCTTCTTCAGTTGGAATTTTTCCCCCCATCTTATCATAAACTCCCTGCAGCCAGCTAAGAACTTCCTGGTTTGCGAGTCCGTGCAATGGACCGGCAAGTCCGTTTGTCATCGCAGATATTGAGTAGTATATATCAGATAATGCACTTGCAACAAGGTGACCTGTATGAGCACTAACGTTTCCGCTTTCGTGGTCGCTGTGTAAAATGAAATACATTCTTGCAACATCATCGTATGGTTTTTTAATTCCCATCATATGAGCAAAGTTTCCGCCAAGATCCATCTTTGGATCGGACTCAATTATCTGTCCGTTCTTGTATTTTAATCTGTAGATGAAAGCAGCGATGCCCGGAATTTTGGCAAGAAGTTGTAAACCATCTTCAAGAGTTGGAATCCAGTAATCGTTCTTCTTGAGTTTACCCGAATTATATTGTTTAACAAATTCTGACTCACGCTGCATTGCAAGTATTGCAGTTGAAAACATTACCATCGGATGAGAATCAGCAGGCATTGCTTTCAGAACATCAAATACGTATTTCGGGATAGCACTTCTTTTTTTGAATTCCTCTGCAACCTCTTTCACATCGGCTTCAGAGGGAATATCTCCTGTCAACAAGAAATGGAAGAAACCTTCCACGTATGGCATTTCTCCGCCGGGTACCTTTGGAAGTTTTTCCATCACTTCAGGAATTGTGAGTCCTCTGAATCGAATTCCTTCAAATGGATCAAGGTAAGAAATATCTGTTACCAGACTTTTGATATCTCGTGCGCCGCCGATGATCTGTCCAATATCAACCTCATCGACTTTGACATTTCCAAATTCTTTGATAAGACGAGTTGTTCGAGGACGCCATTCCTCAATTTTCTTTCCGAGTTTTTCTTTTAATCCAGACATTTTTACTCCTGTGATTTTAGTTATAATTCAATGAATAATGGATTTACCTGACTGGTTGCAAACATTCTTATCGATATAAATTCTCTATCGATGAGCTTCAGATTTGATGAGAAGCGAGATTGTTTTGAAAGAGGTTTCAAGATTACCCCTTGTGTGAAAAAATGAAAAATTACTTAATTCAATATATCAATAGTTCTTGCTATTAATCAAATATTATCTGCTTAAAATTCTCTGCCGAATAAACTTTTTTGGATTGATTATGTTTAAGAATTGAGGCCCCCATCCAATCAATTGCCTCTCTATCCCCGTGAACAAGGATAACTGTCTCAGGATTAAGTTTTTTTACAAGCGACAATAATTCTTCCCGCTTTGAGTGCGCAGAGAACCTGAAGTTTTTTATATCACACTTTACTTCAACCTTCTTATCCTTTTCTGATAGCTGAATTTTATCTCCTCTTCTTGCTTTTGAAATTATACTTCCAGGAGTTGAGGGATCCATATAACCAACAGTAAAAATCGCTGAATCTTTTTTATGAAGCCATCTTTTCGCCAGCATAAATGAGTTAGTAGATTCAACCATCATTCCGCTTGAAGCAAGAACAATAGATGGATATTTGAAAAGCTCATCAAAATCTTTCAGTTCATTTAACTGTTTTTGAGGAATGTCGGTAAGCATAAGTTCCTTTTCATTTCTATTCATAACGTAGTGGTTATAATCATAAATTCTGTTTATCTTGTTTCCAATTCCTCCGGTATAAATATCTAAGCTTGTAATTTTATTTCTCAACATTTGCAGCCAGATAGTAGCCAGCATCTCCTGAAGTTTACCAAGAGCAAAAACCGGAATGAGAACAGAACCGCCGTTATTAATTACGTTATTAATTGATGATGAAAATCTTTCAACTTCTTTTTCCCAGTTGTTCGATCCGGAGGAATCAGTTGCCCCGTAAGTTGTCTCAGATATAAGTATATCAATTTTTTCCGATGGAAGATTTGCCCCGGGCAATATAGTTTGGGCTGATAAATTAATGTCTCCGGTAAAAAATATTTTCCTTCCATCAAACCTTAACATTATTCCGTCTGATCCAATAATATGTCCCGCATCGAAAAATTCAGCCTCAATCTCCTGACAGCTAATTAATGAACTCAATGTAAATCGTTCATTATATGATTTGTAATTAATTGATTTTATAAGCAGGTCAACTTCGTCCCGGGTGTAAATTTCAAAGTCACTTTCATTGACCTGTCTTTTTAGTATTGAAATTGCATTGTGTAATGTTAGCTCAGCAACTGCTCTGGTTTGAGGAGTAGTAATAATTTTCAGGTGAGGGAATTTTTTTATTAGAAAGGGAAGAGCGTTCAGGTGATCCTGATGTGCGTGTGAAATTAATATATAATCAGTTGGTCTGTTATCGAGTAAATCAAACTTCGGAATAGAATCCAAACCAGTTTTTTGCGGATGCATTCCACAGTCGAGAATAATTCCCAATTCATTGATATTCAGGTAGTAACAGTTTGCACCTATTTCACCTGCACCACCAAGTGGAAGAAATTGAACCATTAGGTTAGCTTAAAATTATTGAAAGTAAATCTAAAGAAAAGAATGAAAAGAATACTGCTGTAGCACAGATAAATAATCTGTGCTACAAATAGTATTTTAGAAAAATTATTTCAGAAGAGACATCTTAATTGTTTTAGAATAATTTCCAGCCTGCAGTTTTGCTATATATAATCCGCTGGCAAGATCACTACCTGAAAAATCTGCTCTGTACGTTCCTGCTGATTGTTCTTCATTTACAAGCTGAGCGACTTCATTTCCAAGAATATCATAAACTTTTAACTGAACAAAAGAAGCTTCCGGAATGCTATAATCAATTTTTGTCGATGGATTAAATGGGTTTGGATAATTTTGACTTAACTTAAAATCTTCTGGTAAACCACTGATTTGCTCAACATCAGTTGAAAATGGTGTATTCCAATCGTACCAATCTATATCAATAATTCCACTTGTTGGTGGATTTTCGTCTGTAGCCGATACAGATACGTTAGCTCCATTTTTAGCAAGGAATGAGTATGTAACATTTGTGATTCCGCTTATGGTAGCTGATTCTCGAATTCGTAAGGCATCAAAGCTTGCGCCGCCTGGTAGTGTCATAGTACCATATGCATCAACGCTAACATTTATAGAAACAGTTGTCTGCGAAGGCGGTAGTCCAGTAAGAGTTGTTGTAGCAGTATAAGTCTGGGACCAGGAGGTATTAGAGGTCATTGGCAGCTGCATCTCAATGCTTGCAGGATTATTTTTTATAGTAATTAAAATTCCAGGGAAAGAACTTGAAGTCATCGCTTGACCCATGTTGCTTAGAGTGCCGTTAACATTTAGATATGACCAAATTTCCGCTGGCTCTCCATTATAGTTGCCCTGACTATAAGTTGCAATATTAGCTCCCGGAAATTCTCCTATATGAGGAGTGCTTGCGGGGTTAACGCTAAGCATATTAAAAGTTTCACTGCTCAGTAATCCGGTAAAATCCCAGTTATTTCCACCGCCAGCTGAACCAATATTAAATGTAGTTCCTTCATAAGAGTGGATAGTTGTTGAATTACCGACAGCAAAGACATTCGAAACGTCAGTACTTGTTATGGTAATCTGTGCAAATGCAGTGCAGCTGAAAAAAAGTCCAAAAAGGAACAATGTTTTCATTTAACCTCCATAGTTTTTGTTGTTGAAATTTTATTTAAAAGTTTTTTTGTTAGCCCGATAGAACATAGTAAACTACAACACATTACGCAAATGTTATTAATTAGTAATTGATTATTAGGGTGAAGTATTGCTAG
This sequence comes from uncultured Ignavibacteriaceae bacterium, assembly GCA_964559565.1. Lineage (GTDB taxonomy): Bacteria > Bacteroidota > Ignavibacteria > Ignavibacteriales > Ignavibacteriaceae > IGN2. The sequence goes on from CAZLJI010000010.1 coordinate 14,412, forward strand.
CAATATTGGCGTTAACGAAAAGCCCAGATCACATCTGAAATTGTTTCCTGACTTTTTTCAAGTTGGAATTTCAACAAAAAATGTGGGTTGAAACCTTGCATATACTTTTCGATTCTATCTTTCAGCCAGGAAATTTCTGCTTTTAACTTCCAATGTTCATTGTCAGGAGAATAAAGAACGATGAATAGTCTGTTCTTCAAATGTTTTCTTTGCTGCTGCGATTGATGCTTGTAAAGCCAGAGAATTAACTCATCAGTTTTCTTAATCGCCTCATTAATTGAATAAGGAAAATTTTTAGGAAAGATTGAAGTCTTGTGATCGAATGTCTCTCCATCAATGGTGAAATCTACCAATCTGTCTTTTTCATCCAACGCTGGTTTAACATTAGGGAGGGAGCAAAATATTTTCTCAACCGCCTGTGCAGACCAGAAGTTGTACCATCGGTTCAAGGCATAGTTAGCAATGTTTTGATGTTCTTTGTCTAGTCTGAACCGGCTTTCAGTTTCTTTTAATAAATCTTCGAAGGCATGTATTTTGTAAACAAAATTTGTAAGCTTGTCAAATTCATCATTCTGTTTTCTTCCCCATTTGTATGGATATGCTAAGCGCTTTTTTAATTCCTTTTCAATGTTTACAAGTCCAATATCCATTTAAATTAGGCTAATCAATTTTTCTAAATACCAGTAGTTCCTTCTCATCATTAAAAAGATACAATTGCATCTTCTCAATTTTATATCTGTTTACTTTATTGAGAGATGAAATAAACCTTTGTTCAACATTGCCAGGACAGGCCATCTCCGTTGTAATCATATCATAAAATGTAATTTCACTCCCATCAATATTTAACTTCCCGTCAAGAGTATTGCAGCTTGTGTTACCATGAACTCTTTCTTCTTCAACGTAAATTTCCAGCACTGGAAGATTTTTAAATGTATCATCAATTAGGATTTGCTCACCTTGAATAGATTCGAGCGCCCATATATCGTGTAATAAGTTTGCATTCATTTTTTGTGATTCATTTTTTGAACAATTAATTGTAATCAGAGTTAATAGCGTAATGATTAGATAGATAAAGTTTTTCATAAGTGTAAATACTATTTTTGAAATAAGAAAACATATTCGTGCTTGAAAATATAAAACCCTCCGACTAATGCTCTGTACCGCCAGAGTTCCTTTTGATTTCTTTTTGCTGTTGTCTGCTCAAAGTTTTTAATAATAGTTGACTTCAACTTGAAACCTTTATTTATCATTTCCTGCATAACATAAAATCCAAGTGGTATCCACTCACCGGATGAATACTTGTCACCAATAATAACTGCACAGTATCTCCCTTTATCAAGAAAAGGGTACGTGTTATCAACAACTATCTTATACATTTTTAAAAAGTCTTTTGTTGATTTGGCATTTGATAGATCATTTTTGTTATCGCTGAATTTGATTATGTCCCAATAGGGAGGATGCATAATTACAAATTGGAACGAATTATTTTTTAATTTCTTTAATAAAGGTTTGTAATCAAGAGAAGCACTGTTTCCGGTAACTACTTTTGTTGTTATCTTAAAAGGATTTTTTTCTTTCTGAATAATTAATTGAGTGGCGTTTGCAACCTGCCTGTTCAGTTCAACCCCAACTCCATTTCTGCCGAGCCGTTTACATTCAATTAAAGTTGTCCCGCTGCCGAGAAAAGGATCAAGAATCCATTCTCCCTTTTTGGTATATCTTCTTAAAAGCTGATTGGGGATTTGCGGAATAAAATTTCCCCAGTAACCAGCCTTATGCATACCGGAAGTATCTCTCTTATCAAATATCCACAGACTATCTGTGATGATATCATCATACTCTTTCCATCTATTTAAATTCAGATCATTTATCTTTCCTTCCTTTTGAACAGATAAACTTTTCAGCAATCTGCGGAGATAATATTTCGTTCTTTCAATAGTTTTAGTATCAAGGATTTGCTCAAGTTCTTTCAGAAGTAATTCCTTATTCGGTTGCCGTTGACGAAATGAAAAAAGCCATTG
>CAZLJI010000010.1:16442-23574 GCA_964559565.1 uncultured Ignavibacteriaceae bacterium
TATTAATTGACTGACTACTTCCATTCAAATTATAGCTGATAATTTTTTCGGTATGTTTTTCAACTTTACCAAAAAGATCAGAAACATTTTTCTTGATTAAGTCAAGTCTTTCAATTGAAACTATTGTGTCAAGAATTGTGATTATATCCATACGAAAAATCTAAATCTCTTTTTCAAATTTCTTCTTTACAAGTGTTGCAATCGTTTTGGCAATGCTCAATGATGCAGTAGCCGCCGGCGAAGGTGCGTTTAATACATGCACCATTTTATATGCCTCTACTATCCTGAAATCGTCAACAAGTTTTCCATTAGGTTCAAGAGCTTGGGCCCGGACACCAGCACCGCCAACTTCAATATCATCTTCCTGAATTTCGGGGATTAATTTTTGCAAAGCATTCACAAAAGCCTTCTTACTGAAAGAACGATAAAATTCGCCAAAACCCATTCGGTAATATTTTGAGGCCATATTCCAAAAGCCTGAATAGAAAATCATTTGTGATAGATCAGAGATAGAAAAATCTTTTTTAGTGTAGCCTTCTCTTTTGAAAGCAAGCACAGCATTCGGTCCTGCTTCAACTCCGCCTTTCATCATTCTCGTGAAGTGAACACCGAGAAATGGAAAACGAGGATCAGGGACAGGGTAAATTAAATTTTTGACGAAATATTCTTTTTCCTTTTTCAACTTATAGTATTCTCCTCTAAAAGGAATGATCTGCAACCCGGGGTTAACCCCACAAAGTTTTGCAATTCTATCGCAATATAAACCTCCGCAATTAACAAGTAACTTAGTTTTAAATTCTCCTTTACTTGTAATTGCGATAAGCTCTCCATTAGAATTATTTAAGGATAAAAATTTACAATTTGTTTCAAGATAACCTCCTCCTTCTAAAAATAATCTGGCATAAGCATTGGTAACTATTGAGTAATCAACAATTCCTGTCTGTGGCACAAACATACCGGCAATTCCGGTTGTGTGAGGTTCATAAATTTTAATCTCTTCGGAACTCAATCTTTTTATTCCGGTTAGACCATTTGCTAAACCTCTTTTGAATAATTCATCTAGTGCATTTAGTTCTGAATCATTTGTCGCAACTATAATTTTCCCACATTTCTCATGAGGAATATCTTGCTCTTCACAAAAGTTATAAAGTAGTTCCCTCCCATTAGTGCAGTTTTTAGCTTTTAGCGAACCGGGTTTATAATAGAGACCGGAATGGATTACTCCGCTATTATTTCCTGTTTGATGGAACGCAAGTTTTTTTTCAGTCTCAATTAACAAAATATTTAGTTTTGAGCCATTCTGAAGAGAAAATGCCGTTGCTGTCCCGATTATCCCTCCACCGATTACTAATATGTCGAAACTTTTTTCAGCCATTGTTTGTTATCAGTTTATGCTACGAAATATCTTGCACTTTTATTATATATGTTGTAACATAGAATTGAAAATTATTAGAGTCATCATCATAGCTATTTGACTCGATATCCAAAGCTATTACATTTTATTAAATTCATTAGTGAAAATTTAGACAATTTAATAATCATAACAATTTGAGTTCACCATGAACAGTAAACAAAAGTATGTGGTTCTAGTTGCATTAGTTCTCATTGCCGCAGTTATAATCTGGTGGCTTATGAGTGGAGGCGAGATGTTATCCAAGGATGGAGTTTGGGTCGAACAGGAAATTTCTGAACTTGATAAGGCTTTAGGATTAGAACCGCAAAAAGTTTATCAGGAAAAATTTATACTGGGACTTCTTCCGCACACTGTAGTTATTTCGGGAATAATAGTTGTTGTATCAGCGATTTTATTTTTTATATTCAAATCAAAAAAGACAAAGGAGAAAAAATGAACACTATAATTAAAACATTCATCTTGCTGCTTGTTGCAGTATCGATGTCCCTCGCTCAAGGTTTTAAAGTGAAAGCCACGGGTGAGCAGACATTTAATTTCGAAGACAAAAGAAATCAGGTAAAATTTTTCAGCACTACTCCACTCGAAGATATAACCGGGATTTCGAATGACGTTAAAGGCAAAGTAACTTTGAATGTTGCAGACATTAAATCATTGAAAGGTTCTATCACAATTTCTGTTGCTTCGATCAAAACGGCAATTGACCTGAGAGATGAACATCTTAGAAGTGAAAATTGGCTGGATGCAGATAGCTATCCGGAAATCACTTTTTCAATAAAGAATGTCGGAAATGTTAAAGTTTTAGAAGATAACAGAATCGAAGCAAAGGTAACCGGAGACTTTACGGTTCACGGAGTAACAAAAGAAACCGTTGCCGATGTTACAATAACTTATCTTGATGCCAGTGAGCAAACCAAACAATTTGCACCAGGCGATCTTTTAGGAGTGCAGGCGAAATTCAATATCGCACTTTCTGACCATGGTGTAGAAAATATGATCGTTGGTCAAAAGGTTTCAGAAAATATTGAAATAACAGCTACTCTTCGTGGATCGAACGCCAAGTAATTTATTTTAATATAATTTAATTATTAAATCCGTAGTCTGAAAAGTCTACGGATTTTTTTATTGCTTATATTTCATGATGAAATAAAAATTTTTTTAGTATGAAAAAGATCATAACAATATTTGGCAGCTCCAAGCCAGTAAATAATGACGAACAATATCTCACCGCATATAATTTTGGAAAAAACCTTGCATTAAATGGTTTTGATATTTGCACAGGTGGTTTCAATGGAATAATGGAAGCTGCATCTAAGGGTGCAGTTGAAGGTGGTGGTGAAGCTATTGGTGTCACTGTCAATTTGTGGGGCGGACACATAAATAAATTCGTAACCAAAGAAATTTTGTGTGATACATTATTAGAAAGGATAAACAAACTCATTGAGCTTGGTGATGCATTTGTTGTCCTGCAGGGAGGGACAGGGACATTGCTCGAACTTGCTGCTGTCTGGGAATACATAAACAAAGATATGATGAAAGCTAAGCCTATTGCCTGTCACTCATCTATATGGAAGAAGATTGTATCTGAAATGAATGAGCAGATGAAAATTGAAGGAAGAAGCACTGATTTAGTTAGAACTTTTGATACAACAGTGCAGATTGTACAATATCTGAAAGAAAGTTTTATTAACACGCCTTCCTGATTTTAATAAGTCGTAAAAGAAATATTGTTTTTAAATCTTGCTCGGAACTGAAAACTTTATTCTTTTCGGTTTTACCAGTTTTTCAAAATCACTAAAACTCATTTTTATTAATTCGGTATGATTGCAGGCATTGAAGGCAATCTCTTCCTCTTCTGCCAAACTTTCTGCAACAAAGACATCCATTCCATAAATGTTCCCGAACGGCGGCATAGCACCAACTTCGCAATCAGGGAATTTATCGATAAACTCCTGTTCATAAGCCAGACGAATCTCTTTTACACCAAGCATAGCTTTTAAATTATCAAAGCTCACTTTGTAGGAAGCAGGCAAAACTGCCATTGCCATCTTCCCATCAATTTTTATTATGACGGTTTTAGCAAGATCTTTCCCAGGTATGTGAGCAATTGCTGCAATCTCCTGCGCTGTATATGCTGATGAGTGTTGGATAGAGACATACTTAATTTTATTCTCATCCAAAAATGATTTTAGTTTTTTTGATGGCATAATTTTCCTCCTGCAGATTATCTCGTTATAATTTTTTTAAGATTTCGAAAAAATTAGAAAGAACTTATCTCTACTAAAGCAAACCTTCAGACGACCATCAGAATTACAATATTATTCAGGAAATCTCGTCCGCCAATTCCAAAAATCTTTTGTATGGAATTGCAGCTAAACTCTCCGCCTGAAATGCCCCGTTTGACAAACTTATCATTGAAACTTTGGCTGCAGTCTCTTCATCAGGAGCTTCGTAAATATCGAGGAAATCATAATGACCCAGCAAAGCATAGTGTGCAATAAATTTTACTTCCGGACATTTGTTTTTTACATGGTCAAGCCACTGCCTGCCGAGCTTTGCACGATCTTTCATTTGCTTTGAAGATTCTGGAGAGAGTTTTGTGAGCATTACGTATGTTTTCATTGCTTAATCCTTTCCGAATTATTGTTGGTTTCAAATTAAATTAAGCATACTACTCAAACTTTTACAGTATGAGTTGTAATCTTGAATGAAATGTAATAAGTGACAAGATAATAGTCAAAAGCTTGAATATTTTTTCATTTAGCAATTAGCAAATGATATTCGAATGAAACTTCAAGATTATTTATAACAGATATTTAATTGCAACAAAACCGCCGATCAGCAGAACGGTAAATGCGATTGCAAGCCAGTTGAAATATTTATTAATAAATAATTTTATCTGAGGTCCGAACTTCCATATCAACGCTGCCACCAAAAAGAAACGAGCCCCACGGCTTATGATTGAAGCAACTATAAACATAGCAATATTGATATTAAAAGCACCGGAAGAAATAGTTATTACTTTATAAGGAAGAGGGGTAAATCCCGCAGTAAAAATAATCCAGAAGTCGTAATCAACATATAATTTCTGAATATCATAAAAAGTTTGCGGGGTGAAACTTGGAATATTATTGAAGAAAAAATTAGCAATTCCGGTAAATTCATTTGAGGGTGTCCACCACAAATAGTGACCAATTGCATATCCGAATAAAGCACCGGTAACAGAACCGATCAAACACACAGTTGCAAATTTAAAAGCTTTCTGAGATGAACCAAGAACAAGTGCAATCAGCAAAGCATCCGGTGGAATAGGAAAAAAAGACGATTCGGTAAAAGCAAGTAAAAATAGTGCTAATGTTCCGTACTTGGTCTGAGACCAGTGAAGTACCCAGTCGTAAAGTTTTCTTAATAGTTTCATTTATTCCTTATTTTGAGGGGCAAAGTTAGGTAAATCAACACTATCTGAAAAGTATTTTTGGCTTAATAATTGATTTTGCACGTTTGACTAAAATGACGCCAAAAGCAAAATTGAAATTTTGGCTGATATTATTGATAAAAAACCATAAACTAATTAGGAGAGTTCTAATGAAAACCTCAATTTATTCTTTTTTCATAATCCTTGTTTTAGGATGCGCCACAATTTTCTCGCAGGTGAATTCTAATTATGATGGACCAAAACCGGAAGTAAGAGCCGGTGCAAAATCTTTTGTTTTTCAGTATACGCCATTTCAAAGTAATTTGGAACCTGTCTATGTTGGAACAGTAAGTGTTCCTGACGAAACAGTATCCAGTATCGACCTTGTTGGTGCAGGTTTCAGATATTTTGTTACAAATCAAATTGCAATTGGTTTGGGTTTGAGTTTTGGCAGTTCTTCTAGTTCTCTGGAAACTGAAGCGGGAAAATCGGAATCCTCAGCAACATTGTTTGGAATAGGTGTTGATGCTAATTACCATCTCATGGCGCTCTACGGTATTTCACCATATGTTGGATTAAATGTCAATTTTGGATCGCTTTCTGGAACTGATGAATTTACTCCTGAAGGCGGAGCCACTGAAGAAACTGAGTTCTCAGGAAATGGATTTGGTGTAGCTGCCCAGCTAGGATTTGATTGGTTTTTCACAGAGGGATTATCTCTCGGTGGTAAATACGCTCTTGGTTTCAGGAGTTTAGGTGAACCAGAGATTACCTCTGAGGGTGAAACTGAAAATGGTCCAAGCAGTACCTCATTTGGTATCAGCACATTCAGCGTGATTTTAAATGTTCATTTCTAATAACTAACAGAAAAAATCTTCCGGGATTTAGCCCGGAAGATTTTACTTTTCCAAATCTATAAATTCAAATTGTGATGCAGTTAACTTCTGAGCATATTGTGATGAAGAATACTTGCTTCAGTGTTGCTCGTCAATATAGATTTGGCAGACTTTTTTAACTCTATTATTCACATACAAAAAAGGATCAATAATGAAAAAATTCACTTATGTACTCTTTACATTAATGCTCATAAGTAGCATTTCCGTTTTTGGACAAAATTTTGCTAAGAAGGGTGTTTGGGAGCTTGGAGGCGGTATAGGTTTCTCAAGTATTACTGGTGTATATGATGGCGAATCTTCTGATGATGCACTAACAAGCTTCACATTCGAACCATACGTTGGTTACTTTGTTATTAATTCTCTTGAATTAGGTCTCATACCATCATTTGAGTCAAATAGTTTAGGTGATCAGTCAACTAGCAGTTTTGGAATTTATTTTGCACCTGCTTGGAATTTTGACCTTCAAAGTAATGTTTTCCCATTCATCGAAGGAAGAATCGGATTTAACACTGTATCATATGATGATGGTGATTCTGAAACTGATGATCCTTCTTCTAGTGGTTTAGCTTACGGAGCCAGAGGCGGAGTAAAATTACAGTTAGGAAATAGTGCTCTTGTAAATGCTAGTTTAGGTTATACCATGACTACATTGGAACCAGAAGATTGGGATGGTGATAGAATCGGAGCCAATACATTTGATATAATGGTTGGTTTTACTGTATTCTTAGGTAAATAATTTTATTTTTTAGAAACTTATTTGATCCCGCTCTAACAGGCGGGATTTTTTATTTTCTACTCCTCGTGGCTATTTTTCCGCTCAAAATTTTCAGAGGTTTAGATGCAATTCAAACGAAGTGCTGGTATTCTTCTTCATCCAACATCACTCCCGGGCAAGTTTGGTATTGGTGATCTTGGTAGTGAAGCGTATAGATTTATTGATTTCTTAAAAGAAGCTGGACAAACTTTATGGCAAACATTTCCACTTGGTCCAACCGGATATGGTGATTCTCCGTATCAATGCTTTTCTGCTTTTGCTGGTAATCCATTATTAATCAGTCCGGAAAAATTAAAAGAAGATGGTTTCCTTTCCGAAGACGATTTAGTAGACCCTCCTCAATCTGATCCGAAAAAAATAGACTACGGACAGGCTATTGGTTATAAAAAATTAATTCTTAAAAAAGCTTATATCAACTTTAAAAATAATTCAAAGGGACTCGACAAGGATTTTAATAAATTTTGCGAATCTCATAAAGAATGGCTGGATGATTTTACTTTGTTTATGGCTTGTAAAGATTACCACAGTGGTGCGGTTTGGAGTAGTTGGGAGAAAGGGCTAGTTCAAAGAGATAAAAAAGTTTTAGCTGAATGGGAGAAGAAACTCAACGATGAAATACAATATCAAAAGTTTGT
>CAZLJI010000011.1:0-3850 GCA_964559565.1 uncultured Ignavibacteriaceae bacterium
TGATGATGAAGAGGGTAAACCTATTATTGAAAAAGGGATATCGGCAAGAGACAGTATATTGCTGACCTATAAAGATAACATAGTAACACTGCAATTTGCCGCATTAAGCTATCACAATAATTCCAAAAATCAATACCGATATAAACTTGAGGGATTTAACGAGAACTGGATTCAGCTTGGTAATGATCATACTGTGACATTTACAAATTTATCTCCCGGAGAATACAGTCTTCTCGTTGTGGGATCAAACAACGACGGACTCTGGAATGATGAAGGAAAAACGTTATTCATAGAAGTGACGCCACCATGGTGGAGAACAAATATTGCATATGCAATTTATGCGGTTACATTCTTTGGCTTATTGTATGGAGTAAGAAGGGTCGAAATTAATAGGCGTGAACAAAAAACAAAGTTGAGAGAAAATGAATTAAGGCTAAAAGCCACAGAAGCAGAGAAGCGTGCTATTCAAATTGAAAATGATCGTAAAACAAAAGAGCTGGAAGAGGCCCGGCAGCTTCAGCTTTCAATGCTGCCCAAAGAATTACCCAAACTCCCGAATCTTGAGATCGCAGCCTTTATGCGGACAGCAACTGAGGTTGGTGGAGATTATTATGATTTTATCGTTGAAGAGAACGGAGTTTTAAATGTTGCATTCGGTGATGCAACTGGACACGGGTTACAAGCGGGCACAATGGTAACATTGATGAAAGGATTTTTTACGTCGGACTCGTCAAAGCTTGGACTTAATGAATTTATGTCACATTGTACACGGGTTATTAAAGATATTAAGCTTGGCAGAATTCTGATGTCATTCAGCTATTTAAAGATTGATAAAAATAAGTTGGGGATTACCAGCGCTGGAATGCCGCCTGTTTTTTATCATCATAAAGAAACTAATCAGGTAGAAGAAATTATCATCAAAGGAATGCCTTTGGGTGCAATGAGAAATGCTTCATATAATACTGTTGAAATGGAATTAAAAAGCGGCGATACTATTTTACTGCTAACCGACGGACTACCCGAGCAAATGAATCCCAAAGAAGAAATGTTCGATTACTCGCGTGTAAAAAAACATTTTAATGAAATTATAGAAAACAATCCCGCTACAATTATAGAAAAGCTTGTTGAAGCAGGCGATAAATGGATGGATGGCCGGGTTCAGGATGATGATATAACTTTTGTTGTGATAAAAGTGAGGTAATGGATATAATTAAAAAAGCTTTATATTGAAGTAAGAGCTATTGCCCATGTTTTTATAATTGTCTTAACTTATAATTATCAGAAAGTAATTTAATGGATTCACCTATCAAATTGGAACTGAAGCTGCCCAACATACCCGATATTGAATTGGTTGCGGTTGAAAGCCTCCTGCAAATGGGTAAGCATTTTGGCATTTCTGAAAATAAAGTAAATGAAGCCAAAATTGTTGTAACAGAAGCCATTATAAACGGGATGGAACATTCGGGTGAAAATAATCCTTATCTGAATGTCGAGTTTAATATGGATAAAGAAAAATTAATTATTCTCGTAACTGATTATGGGGCGGGTTTTGAACCGGATAATGTTGAAGAACCAAATATCGGCGAGAAAATTCATAGTTCGCATAAACGCGGATGGGGCCTTAAGCTTATGAAATCTATGTCCGATGATCTTATCATCGAATCGGGACCCAATGGAACCAGAATAACAATCATTAAAAATTTAATTTAAGCGGAGAACTTTAATGAGTACAGAATTTAATTTAATTTCAGAATTACACGATAAAACATTAGTAATTAAAACAGAGGGCTATATTAATAGCCAGGGCGGTGAAAAAATCGTTCAGGAGTTTGAAAAACATTCTGATGTTAAAAAACTTATACTTAATCTTGAAAATTCTAAAGTAGTAAACTCAATTGGAATTTCACACCTTATTGAGGTAATAGAAAAATTAAGTCAGACTAACGGTAAACTTGTGTTTACCAATCTTGATCCAACAATAGAAAAAACTTTTTCTATAATGGGATTGTTTCAGTTCGCTGACAAGGCCGATACGGTGGAGTCTGCATTAAAGGGTTAAATATTTTTTGTTCCCTTTGCTTTTAACAGCAATTAATGATTATCCATTCTTATTTAACTAATTATAGTATTGGAAAAGAATAACCTGGTAGAAAAACTATCCTTGCAAGTTGAATCATTTCAGGAAGGGTTTGAAATCCTTTGTAAATCTTTCAACTTGAATGAAATGGTGAAAAACTTTCTTCATATAATACGTGGAAATTTTATCGTCACCGAAATCTATTCTTTTCACAAGCTGAAAAATAATTCTGGTTGGAATAATCTTTCGTTAATGAGTGTCCCCGATTCATCATACTTAATTTTTCTTAAAGACTCTGAAAAACCTACGATAGAATATTTTTCAGATCAAAAAGTTGAATCATCAATTACACTGCCGCTAGCCGATCAATCTTATTTGGGAATTCTGATAGGCCACAAGTTGGATAAATCTAAGTTTACTGATTTTGATAAAATTACTTTGCAGATATTGCTGCAAGTTTTTGATAGCGCCTACAAATCTTTTCTAAATCAAAAGAAGGAAAAGGCGCTAATATTTGAGCTAAATGAGAAAGTTCTTCAGCTCAATAATTTAATTGATACCGGAATTGAGCTGTCCAGATATGATAATCAAAGCGTTTTGTTTGAACTTGCGCTCGGACGAATTGTAGTTTTGACAAACGCCTCATCTGCACTTATCATTATTTCTGACATTAAGACTAATCTTATTGAGATTCAAATTACCTTTCCCAAAAATATTTCTTCCGAAAGTATTTTGAGCAATCCGTATAAAATTGAATCTTCATTTGATTTTAATAACAAAAGAATTCTTTTTATTCTTTCAGAAAAAGAAACGCGTAAAGGCGCAGCACCATTCAATGATTTAGATTCTATGCTTCTGAATGCAGTATCCAGACAAGTGCGTGCTTCATTAGAAAACGAATACTTGCTTGGACAGTCTTTGGAAAAAGAGAGAATCGAAAAAGAACTTAATCTTGCTGCAGCTATTCAGCAAAAAATTATACCAGAAGAATTACCAAAGATAGCTGGTTATCAGTTAGCTGGTATCAACATTCCTTCAAGAGAAGTTGGCGGTGATTATTACGACTGTTTTGACCTTGGTAAAGGAAAATATGCTTTAATAATGGCAGACGTTGCGGGGAAAGGAATTTCGGCAGCGCTGCTTGTAAGTACATTAAATGCTGCTCTTCATTCCTATCTTGAGTTCGGTTTGCCGCTTACAGATCTTGCAGATAAACTGAACAAGCTCATCTATAAAGCATCCCCGCCAGATAAATACATAACTTTTTTTATTGCTTTATTAGATTCAAAATCAGGCACCCTTGGTGTGTTAAATGCCGGGCATAATCCAGCTCTGCTGCTAAGAAAAGACGGAACACTCGTACAAATTGAGGCTGGTGGTATTGGATTGGGTATGCTTGATTTAGGAATTCCCTACACCGGACAAACTTTATCCATAGATTCCGGCGATAAATTATTTTTATATACAGACGGCATTCCTGAAGCAATGAATGAAAACGAAGAAGAATACTCCGAAGACAAAATGATAAATTTTTTCACAGAACATTCTGAAAAACCGGTTGATGTATTTATTGATATGCTGGTTAAAGATGTAAAAGTCTATGCCGGGACTACTCCGCAAAGCGATGATATTACCGCTCTGATTCTTAAAAGAAATTAATAATTAAAACCCCATTCGGTTAAATACCGGACCGCCTGACGATAGCGAAGTGTTTGATTCCGCAAAAATTAAACAAACCCTTAAAGGAATTTTAATGCAAAAGATTTTTATGAT
>CAZLJI010000011.1:3950-22752 GCA_964559565.1 uncultured Ignavibacteriaceae bacterium
ATTTTTATGATATTTTGTTTGGCTATAGTCTCTTCAAACTACGCACAAGAAAATTTTGTGTTTGAAAATTTTTCAATTCCGCAGGGACTTTCAAACCCGACAATAAATTGTATTTGTGAAGATAAGTATGGTTTCCTTTGGCTTGGGACAAATGATGGTTTGAGTAGATACGATGGTTACGAGTTTAAGGTTTATAAAAATAATCCCTCAGATAGCACTAGTTTACCGGGCAATTCAATTAGAACGTTAAGTGAAGACAATGACGGTAATCTCTGGATTGGCGGCAATAATGTACTGGCTAAATACGATAGCAAAAACGATAATTTTATCAACGTAAAATTCGATAGAGAACAAAATGTAAATCCTCCAATTATTAATAAAATATTTATTGATCACAAAAACAAAATCTGGATCGGGACTAACGAATTTGGTGTGCATTTACTTAATCCTGAAAAAATGAATACAAGAAGAATAAAATTTAAATTAAATGATGAAGAACTGCGTAATGGAAATATATTTTCAATTATTGAAACTTCAAGTAAAGAGATATTAGCGCTTGATAATGGTTCAGGGATATTTTATTTCAATGAAAGCTCTGATGAGTTCCAATTATATAATACTTTAGGATTTCGTGAGTATAGCCTATTAGTTCTTCACGAAGATGAATTTAAAAGATTATGGATTGGAAGCGAAGAAGCACTAATAATATACAACAGAGATGATAAAAAGTTGGAGAAAACAGAAATATTTTCAAGGCCTTTTGGCACCTTCTTATCCAGAGGTACAATAAATATTTTAAAGGATAAAGCAGGTTTCCTTTGGTTGGGAACATTAGACGACGGATTATATAGATATAATCCCGTTGATAATAAATTCTTTCATTTTACAGGAAGCAGTAATAGTAAAAACAGTATTAAGTCTGCAGCAATACTATCATTGTTTCAGGATAGTTTTGGAAACATTTGGATAGGGACCAGGCTGGATGGATTATATAAAGTTGATCCAAATAAACAGCCTATGAATATTCTTCAGATCCCTGAAAACTTTAAAACAAATTCTGCAATAGATAGAATTACAGCAGTAGCTAAAAGTGAAAAAAATAATGATGTGGCTATGGGAACAGCGGGACTGGGAGTTTTTCGGGGAAATATCGAAACAGAACAATATAAAAATTACAGATTCAATAATTATTCAAATAGTATATCAAGTGATAATATTTTCTCTTTAACTATTGATGCTGAGAACAATCTCTGGGTTGGAAGTGATGCTGGTTTAGATAAAGTAAATACAGTTACCGGGGATGTTATAAAGTATCTTGGCGATCAAATTCCGCTTTACACTGGTTTTTTTATTAATGATTTAAAATTTGATAGGGCGGGGAGATTATTTATTGCACATAGGGGCGGAGTAGATATCTTATATCCAAATCAAAACATTGTTAAAAAAGTACCATCTATACCTAATCGGGAGTTAAGGTCTGAATTACAGACAGATATAATAGCTCTTATAAATTCTTCACAGCCAATTGCTTCAATACTTGAAGTAGGCGAACAGAAATTGTTGGAAAGTGAATTTGATATTTCTGACAGCTCCAAAGTTTTAATCGTTGGGGTCGGTGAAGGACAAACTGATTTAGAGAAAATGTTTGATTATGGTTGGCTTGAAGATGCTGATAAAAATATAGTCTGGAGTATGCTCAAATATAGCGATTCATTTCATTTTCAGGGCGGGTTGAAGAATAGAATTATGACTCAAACATTACAATTAAAAAAAGGCAAATATAAACTTAAGTTCCAATCTGATGTCGGGCATTCTTATGGAAATTTTAATGTGCTGGCTCCTAAAGATTCCGCATTATATGGAATTCAGATCATCCTGATTAATGATAACCAGTTTCGTGATTTTACAAAACGAATTGAAGAGGAAAGAAAAAGCAGTAGTTATATGTTACTGGAGATTACTAACTCAATTTTCATAAGTAAATCCTATGAAAATATTTTATGGATTGGAACATCCAACCAGGGTCTTTTCAAATACAATTTAAATACTGGTGCATTTAACCAGTATAATAAAAACACAAAATTCAATGCTGATTTTTTAACTAATAATGATGTGTATTATGTATTAGAGGACAGTAAAGGTACTGTTTGGTTTTCCACTCCAAATGGTTTGGGAAAATTAGATCCGAAAACAGAGAAGATAAAATATTTTACCGAAGATGATGGTCTTCCTACAAATTTAGTTGGTGCTATTCAAGAGGATAATTATGGCAATTTATGGATTAGCAGTGCAGCGGGTTTGACTACTCTTGTTCGAAGTGAAACTGGCGAAAAAGAAACATTTATCAATATTGATATAAAGGATGGATTACAGGGTTACTCGTTTTCACTGGCATCGTGGAAAGCAAATAATGGGGAATTATTTTTCGGTGGGGACAATGGAGTAAATTATTTTATTCCGGGAAGAACAAATCAAACAAAACCTAAGATTGTACTTACTGATTTAAAAATTTCCGATGTGTCTGTCTTCAACGATATTACAACCTCACCGTTAAAAAAAGATTTAAACAGTACTGAAGAATTAATATTAGATTATTCACAGAATGATATTTCGTTACAATTTGCTCCTATTCATTACTCAAGACCGGAAAGAAATTTAATTGCCTATAAACTGGAAGGATTTAATAAGGAATGGGTCTATAGCAAACTTCATTTTGCCTCATTCACAAATCTTGACCCGGGTGAATATACCTTTAGATTAAAAGCAGCAAACGGCGATGGGATTTGGAGTGACAAGGAAAAAGTAATCCATATCGAGGTACTTCCTCCGTACTGGAGAACAACATTTGCATATATCTGTTACGGATTTCTTTTTCTCGGCTTTGTTTTCGGAGTTGACCGTGTACAGCGAAAAAGGCTTTTAACAAAGGCGCGAAACGCTGCTACTATAAAAGAAGCTCAGCTTCGTGCACAGCTTGCGGAAACAGAAAACGAACGTAAAACAAAAGAATTGGAAGAAGCGCGCCAGTTACAGCTTTCAATGCTTCCAAAAGTTTTGCCTCAATTACCTCATCTTGATATTGCTGTCTATATGAAAACGGCAACAGAGGTTGGTGGAGATTATTATGATTTTAATGTGGCAATGGATGGAACTTTAACCGTTGTGCTTGGCGATGCAACGGGGCACGGTATGAGAGCAGGAACTATGGTTACCTCCGCAAAATCTTTATTCAACAGCTATGCTGCAAATCCAGATATACTTTTTACTTTCCGTGAGATGACAAGATGTATTAAACAAATGCAGTTTCAGTCTCTTGCAATGAGTATGCTTATGCTGAAGATCAAGAACAATAAACTACTGATGTCCTCTGCTGGTATGCCGCCTGTTTATCTGTTCAGAAATAAACATAAAATAATTGAAGAATATTTAATCGAAGGAATGCCACTGGGAACAATGGATAATTTTCCTTATGAACTAAAAGAAATGGAATTGTTTACCGGAGATACAATTTTATTAATGAGTGATGGCTTCCCCGAGTTACAGAATCAGCATAACGAAATATTCGGATATAAACGGGCAAAGAATTCATTTGAAGAAGTTGCAGAGAAAGAACCGGGGGGAATTATTTCTTATTTAAAAGAAGAAGGTTCACGATGGTCGAATGATAAGGAACCTGATGATGATGTTACGTTTGTGGTGATAAAGGTTAAATAATTATAAAATCCATCGTTTACCGGAAAGATATTTTATGATAAAAATTATTCTTCTAATATTATTATTCACTGGTGCTGTAATTAGTCAGACCACAGATACCACTTACATTTCTGGCGACACATTAAAGACTAAAAACATTCAATTGTTCAAAAATTGGGATTATCGTCCTGGTGATGACAGCATTTGGGCGCTTCCTTCCATTTCATCTGTTGGTTGGAGCAATGTGGATTGTAGATTAGACCTCGATTCAATGAAAGCATTCGAATGGGATGGAATAGGATGGTTCAGAAAAACAATTGCAATTGATTCTTCCTTAATTAACAAGACCGTAGCGATGACTCTAAATCACTACGGGGCCTCTCAATTTTATATTGACGGAAAACTCATTAATAATTTTGGGACAGTTTCAAATAATAGTACCGGAGAGAAAATCTATTACTCCAATAGTGAACCTATTATTATTAATTTTAATTCAAGCTCTACATATCTTTTCGCTGTCAGATACTCTAATCATTTGCCGATAGATTATCCGTTTTTATATAAAAAATTCAGAAGTGCTGCTGGTTTTTATGCCACGTTTAAATATTTGACCGAGGGAGTAAATTTTTATGGTGTTACCCAAGCAAATGCCACATCCATAAGTGCATGGCTAATTGGAATATTCTTATCTATATCTGTAATCTACATTTTGTTATTCTTATTTTACTCTAAACAAAAGGAATATCTATATTATACAATTTTTACTTTTGCTATGGCATTAACTTTTGTAGATAATCTACTTGATAATGTTGTTACTTCAGACCTACTCTATTTTTTAGGCTTTACATTACTAACCCCCTCTTTTATCCTAGCGGGGTTCCTTAGCGTATTGGCATTTCTTTATCAAATCTTCTATGGGCGAATGTTAAAGCTATTTCGTTATTTACTTCTGCTGGGAATTGCAACTTATTTTTTACAGTTGATTGTTGAAAACAACGATATACTAAAAAATATATATTTGACAATCATATTTATTATTTGCATTGAAATACTTAGGGTGATCTTTTTTGCAATCAAACGTAAAAAAAACAACGCCTGGGTAATTGGTGCTGGTGTGTCTGTCTTTGTATTAGGGATATTATTTGCTATTCTAATTGTATTAATGGGAGGCCAACTTGACAGTAATTATATTGAATTCATTTTATTATTCAGCATACCGTCATCTATGTCGATCTACCTTGCACGCAGTTCTTCTCAAACAAATAAAAATCTTGAAACGCAACTTGCAACCGTTAAAAAACTTTCCGAAGAAGCAATTGAGCAGGAAAAATCAGCTGCAAAATTAGTAATTGAAACTCAACTTGTCAGAGCGGAGAATGAGAGAAAAACCAAAGAACTTGAAGAAGCCAGACAATTACAATTATCTATGCTTCCCAAAGAATTACCTCAAGTAAAAAATTTAGATCTTGCTGTATACATGAAAACAGCAACGGAAGTTGGTGGTGACTATTATGATTTTAATGTGGCAATGGATGGAACTTTAACCGTTGTGCTTGGCGATGCAACGGGGCACGGTATGAGAGCAGGAACTATGGTTACCTCCGCAAAATCTTTATTCAACAGCTATGCTGCAAATCCAGATATACTTTTTACTTTCCGTGAGATGACAAGATGTATTAAACAAATGCAGTTTCAGTCTCTTGCAATGAGTATGCTTATGCTGAAGATCAAGAACAATAAACTACTGATGTCCTCTGCTGGTATGCCGCCTGTTTATCTGTTCAGAAATAAACATAAAATAATTGAAGAATATTTAATCGAAGGAATGCCACTGGGAACAATGGATAATTTTCCTTATGAACTAAAAGAAATGGAATTGTTTACCGGAGATACAATTTTATTAATGAGTGATGGCTTCCCCGAGTTACAGAATCAGCATAACGAAATATTCGGATATAAACGGGCAAAGAATTCATTTGAAGAAGTTGCAGAGAAAGAACCAGAGCGTATCATAACTTATCTGAAAGAGATGGGTTCGAGATGGACAAGTGATAAAGGGCCCGATGATGATGTTACGTTTGTCGTGATAAAAGCTAAATAAAACAGTGTCTAAATTATTTTATAGAAAATGAAGCTGAGCAAACAGCAAAAGATGAGCGCAATGAAGGCCTACAATGCCTACTGGGATAACTATCTTAAGGGTGATGTGGAGGCGATGGCTTCATTACTTTCCAACAAATACACACAGGTAGGAAGCGCAGAGACCGAAGTCTTTTTCAATAAGAAAGATGCAGTAAAATTTCTTTATGATACTATTGATCAGGTGGCGGGAAAGCTAGAATTGCGAAACAGAAGTATTAAGCTCGAAAAGCAAACCAATTTTTTACTCTTCCACGAATTGTGTGATTTATACGCACTGGCAGAAAATGAATTGATCTTCTATTCAAAGTTCAGAGCTACCACAATTATGGAGGAAAAAAAACAAGGTTGGAAAATCATTCACCAGCATTCATCCTTTCCGGACGCAAGAACGGGTGAAGGGGAAAACATAGCTATTGATAAGCTGGCTGAAGAAAACCGGGAACTCCGCGAGGCTGTAAAACGCCGTACTGTTGAAATTGAACACAAAAGTCGGGAATTAGAAATAGAAGCGGCACTCGAGAGAGTAAGAACTATTGCAATGGGAATGAGAAAACCCGCCGATATGCTGGATGTATGTAAAATGATTTCATTACAACTTGAATCACTTGGTGTAAAAGAAATTCGTAACGTGCAGACGGCAATCTTTTATGAGCAGCGCGGTACTTATATGAACTATGAATTTTATGCAAAGCACGATAAAACTTTTATTACAGAAACAGTATTTACCAATAATGAAATTCATAATGAGTTTGCAACAAAAATGCTGAAAGGCAAGGGTGAAGTATTTATTACTCATATAAATGGTGAGGAAGTAAAGGGCTGGATAGCTTATCAAAAGACGACCAATGTGTTTATTGATAAATACCTGGAAACCGCTTCTTCTCTAAATTATTATTGGTTCTCTCTTGGTCCGGTTGCTCTCGGAATATCAACATATCAACCTCTGAAAGAGGAAGAAATAGATTTATTTAAAAGATTCCTGAAAGTGTTTGAACTGGCATATCAAAGATATCTGGACATTGAACAGGCAGAAACTCAAGCAAGAGAAGCACAAATTGAAGCATCACTCGAAAGAGTGCGCGCCGTTGCAATGGGTATGAATAAATCACATGATTTATTGAGTATCTGCGAAGTCTCATTTAAAGAGTTTAAGAAGCTTGGCTTCGATAATATCAGAAATGCTCTTATACACATTCAATACGATGAACAAAAATATTTTATGGATTATGACTTCTCTGATTTAACAGGCGGGGCAATAACAAAAATAGAATATGGTTCTCATCCTGTAGTAGAAGATTACCTGAAACAAATTAGAAGTGCAAAAGATGCTTTTTACCAGGGAGTAATAAAAGAAGACCAGCTTGAGGAATGGAAAAATTTCAGAAGAAACTCCGGACAGATTGATGATCCCCGATTAGATAATGCAACTTCTCTTTACTACTATTTCTTCTCTATTGGTATGGGTGATATTGGCATCTCAACCCTTGAACCAATTGATGAATCCCAATTGAAAATTCTTAAAAGATTCAGAAATGTTTTTGACCTTGCTTACCGCCGATACAATGATATAACTCAGGCAGAAGCACAGGTAAGAGAGGCTCAGATCGAGGCTTCCCTTGAGAGGGTAAGAGCCCACGCGATGGGATTGCGGAGCAGCGATGAATTGAGCAACATTATTGCTATCATTTTTGAAGAATTGAAAAAACTTGGATTGTCTTTGTATGAATGCGGCATTTGTATCCGCAAAGGAAACACCCGGGATTTTACCTATTGGGGCTCCGGCAGCGAAGACATTCGGTTGCCTTTGAGCTATCACTTTCCTTTTTTTGATCATCCCATTCTAAACAACGTACTTCTTGCTCTCGATGAAAAATTAACTTACCGCGAGTTTACAGCTGCCGGACAAGAATTACAGGAATATGGTAATTTACTTTTCACACTCACGGATTTTAAATGTGCACCTAAAGAATATAAAGAATCCTTCTTATCGCTGGAAAAAGTATTCGTCGGACATGCTTACATGCAGCACGGTTTCCTGGAAGCGGTTGGAAACGAACCCATTCCGGTTGAGATTGCTGATGTCTTAAAAAGATTTACGAATGTAATTGATTTGACCTACACCCGTTTCCATGATCTGCAAAAAGCAGAGGCACAGGCAAGGGAGGCACAAATTGAACTAGCGCTGGAAAGAGTTCGTGCCAGAACAATGGCAATGCAGAAAAGTGATGAGCTCAAAGAAGTAATTCGGGTTGTTTATACGCAGTTCGTTCACTTAAAAATAAATGTTGACCACGCAGGTTTTGTAGTTGATTATACACCAAAAGGTGATTGGCATTTTTGGATCGCTGATGAGCAGGACATTCCTTCTAAAATAACGCATCCATATTTTGAGTCTGTTTGGGCAAATCAATTTAATGAAGCAAAAGAAAAAGGGGCAGACTTCTTTGCCACCAATTTAAATTTTGAAGAAAAGAACAAATTTTACAATGAGCTTTTATCCTATGTCCCCGGGTTACCGGAAGCATCAAAAGATTTTTATTTAAGCTGTCCCGGGCTTGCAGCAACAACAGTATTATTTGATAATGTTTCCCTATACATTGAAAACTTTTCCGGCACTCCTTATTCAGACGAAGAGAATAAAATACTTATGCGTTTTGGAAAAGTATTCCAGCAAACCTACACCCGTTTTCTCGATCTGCAAAAAGCAGAAGCACAAGCAAGAGAAGCAAATATTGAAACTTCGCTTGAGAGAGTTCGTTCAAAAGCAATGGCAATGCACACGACCGGCGATCTCTCGGCAACGGTGAGCGCCGCGTTCAGCGAGTTGCGGAAACTCGGGGTCGAAACCATCAGAACAGGCGTCGCGCTGTATTCGAAAGATAAACCCGCTCCGGTTTTCTATGCCTCAACCACTACAGAAAAAGACGATGCCTTGACAATAGTCGGTTCGCCTGACCCTTCTAGCCACGCTTGTTTAGCCCTGCAATTTGATGCGTGGTCTCAACAACAAAACTATTTTCCTGTTCTGCGCGGAGAAGAACTCAAGTCATACTACCTCGCACTATCACTCCAGCCCTTCCTTCTTAAGGACAATAGCGAACCATTTCAGCACGATGAATATGGTTACTACCTGCCGTTCTCCGGAGGAAACTTCTACGTGTGGTCACTGAAATCGTGTACTGAAAACGAAATCAGCATTCTTTCTCGCTTCAGGGCAATCATTGATCTTACATTCAGGCGCTATTTTGAAATACAAAAGGCGGAAGCACAGGCAAGGGAAGCGAAGATTGAATCATCTTTGGAACGTGTCAGAGCAAGAGCTATGTCAATGCATACCCCAAATGATTTGTCAGCAACAGTAAGTTTGTTTTTTAAAGAATTGAAATCGCTGAATGTTTTACCCTGGAGGTGTGGAGTAGGACGAATCGATGAGGAAACACGTACTACATATCTCACCACTACATCGATCACGAAGGATGGAGATTTTACTGAAGTTTCTGGCAAGCTCAAGCAAACAGGTCATCCTGTACTCGATGGTATTTTCGATCACTGGAAGCTGCAAAAAGAATACTATCCGGTTCTTCGTGGAGACGAGATCAACGATTATTATTCAATAATAAAACCTCAAATTGCTTATCCAGATTATCCGCTTGATGCTGTGCAATATGGACATAATATTCCCTTCAAAGAAGGATTCATTTTTGCATGGACTGAAAACAAATTATCAGAAGAGGAGCTTGGAATATTCCGAAGGTTTGCTTCGGTTTTAAGTCTTACTTACAGACGATACCTGGATTTGAAAGAAGCGGAAGAACGAAATAGAATAATTCAAGCTGAGAATGACCGTAAAACAAAAGAACTTGAAGAAGCCCGGCAGCTTCAGCTTTCTTTGCTTCCAAGAACACTCCCTCAGTTATCACAATTTGATATCGCTGTCTATATGAAAACTGCAACAGAAGTCGGCGGAGACTACTACGATTTTAATGTTCAACCGAACGGTGTTCTGAACATTGGCATCGGTGATGCAACCGGACATGGTTTGCAGGCAGGCACAATGATTACTCTTATGAAGGGTTTCTTCACTGCTGATGTTGCAAAATTCAGCCCACAAAAATTTTTAGAGCATTGTAATGGAATTATTAGGGACATAAAACTTGGAAGGATTTTAATGTCCTTCAGCCATTTAAGATTTGAAAACAACAGCTTATTAATAAGCAGCGCTGGAATGCCCCCGGTCTATTATCATCATAAAAAAAATAATCGCACGGAAGAAATAATTATCCAGGGACTGCCTCTTGGCGCAATGGGAAGTGCTTCATATAAATTAGTTGAAAAACAATTGAATAGCGGCGATACTATTTTATTGCTGACCGATGGCCTGCCTGAGCAGATGAATAGCCATAAAGAGATTTTTGATTATTCACGTGTGTTAAAATATTTTGACGAAATTGCTGAAAATGCCCCGAATGAACTCATTAATCGTTTCGTTCAAAAAGCTGAGGATTGGATGGGTGGGCAGAAACAGAGCGATGATGTTACATTTGTGGTAATTAAAGTCAGGTAAAATCAATGAACAAAAAATTAATTTCTTTTATATATAATACGGAGAGTTTAGTGACAACGCACTTATTAAAATATCTGGTGCTATCGCTTTTAATTGTCTTTTCATCATTGAGTGTTGCACAGCAAAAACAAAAGACAGAAGCAAACGCTGATTTAGTTGAATACACGAACAAAGAAGGTTTACCCACAACGAACATTGCAAATATTGTTCAGACTAAAGACGGATACATTTGGATTTCGGGAATTGAAGGAACGTACAGATTTAATGGATATGAATTTGAGGAAGTTGGGACTGATATTGGACTGCCTGCTATGCAAAGGATGTATTACGATTCAACAAGTAATAAAATGTACTTTGCCTCACCTGCAAAATTTATTTCGTTCAATGGGAAAGAATTTAAAGTATACACTGAAAATGAAGGATATATTATAAAAGGATCTTCCGGTCAGATAATTTCATTTATTAGACCCGACAGCAAAGGCCGCATCTGGATTGGATCCACGACACCCTTCGTTGATAAAAAGAATAACGGGGGATTAACATATTTTGAAAATGATAAGTTTACAGTTTATGATTCCACTAACTTTCCTCTCGATAATGCCACTGATTTCATTGAAACTCCTTATGGAGATCTAATTTTTAATTCATCCGGACGCAACACCCGAACTTTTGAAGGTGCATATTTAGCTTTATATAAAAGTGGAAAGTTTGTCAGGGTAGATGAGTCAATGGGCATCACACTCAAAGGCGCAATGTTCTTTCCCGATGCTTTGCGTTCATCGATTGATAAGGAAGGAAATACATGGATGGCATTCAACGGCGGAAGTTTTGTCATCGAAACCGCAAATAACTCCGGTATATTAATGTATGATGGAAATAAATTCTATCAGTTTACCGACTTTATGAATCAGCTTAAATCAGGTCAGCGTCCGCTACAGGTTTATTATAGTAAAAATCTGAATAAATTATTTTTAAGTACCTTTTTCTATGACGGCGAGTTATTCAATGCTAATAATAATATTATTTATGAATTTGATAACGGTAATTGGAAACCATCAGATATATTGAGGGGAATCGATGATTTCAAAGATCTGAGATCTGGCAAAACAATAAACGATTTTCGATTTACCAATGCTCTTTTTACAAAACCTAATAAATATTTTCCTGAGTTCTTTGTTTTACCCGGAACGATAGAAGACCAGAGTTCAAAATATCCCGATCAGCTATTTTCACTCAGCAAAGAAAAAATGGTAAAGTTCGATGCGCTGAATGGCTTTTACGGATCTGAAATTGATGATGGGGTTCTATTAAATACTTCAAAGGGATTTGGAATATATTATCCTAACTACTCCAGAATGCTCACTAACAAAGATGGCTTATTATTAACGCAAAGTGGTATCACAAATCTTTACGCTGACCAGGATGGCTTTGTCTGGATTTCATATTCGTATAGCGAAATACCCGACTATGCAAGGACCGAAAATGTCGGACTGAATGTGTGGGACGGTGTTAAGTTGCGAACAATTACTGAGGATGAGGGGCTTTCCGGTAACACCACTTTTAGAACTTATCAGGATTCTCAAAAGCGAATCTGGATTGCAGCCTCCGAAGGAATTACTATGGTTAATAAGATTTTAAATAGTGACGGGGAGATGATTCTGAAAATAAAAAGTATTCCTGAAGAAAGCGGAAAGCCTTATAGCACATCAAATATACTTGAAACAAGCGACGGTCATATTTATGCCTGGGAAAATTATGTAAGACCCGCTGCCGATAAGCTTGTTGAATCCGATTACTATCTGGGGAAGTTTGGTGGAGAAAAATTTGCAGAGATTAAATCTCCATTCAGTAATTCAGATAACGAGAGTAAATATCGTTTGTTTAATCTCCTTGAAGATAATGATAGGAGACTATGGTTTATCGGAATATTTGCCGAGACTATAAAGGATATTTCTTCTGCTCATTCTAAAATAATGTTATATGATGGAAAGTCCTGGACAAAACCACCCGAAAGCTGGAACGTTCCTTCAGATCAGCTTCACTATGTTGGTAAACTCAAGAATGGAATGTACTTCTTAACAGTTGGCGGGTTCTATGTGTTTAACGGGAAGAGTTTTGTGAATTTAATTGATAGTGTAAATGCGAATGCTGATTTCAGAATTCTAAAAGGTGCGAGTGTTGCAGGCACTAAAACAGATATCCAGGCGGGAGATAATTTATATATACGGCTTAGAGGCAGAGGGCTTGTAATTTTTGATGGAACTAATCTAAATTTCTATACTAAGAAAGATGGACTTCCTTCTGCTGATCTTTCGAATCCAGTTCTTGATCACTTTAGAGAGAATGTTTATTTCTCATCTCCTTTGGGTTCAATAAAAACAGAGGGCAGTAAGTTCCAATTATTTCCTACTGATGAAAATATTGCGACCGGAGTTCCTTCTTCTTCTACGCTTGATGGCTTTGGAAATATGCTGCTGTTTTTTAACGGTGTTGGCCTTTACGTTTATAGGGGTGAGCAAAAAAATTATCCCTTAAAGATTACTTCTGTTAGTGTTAACAAACAGTTTTATTATTATTCATATCCTCAGACACTTTCAAACTCAGAAAATTCATTTGTGTTTAATTATGCTGCTCTTAATTACAGAGATCCCCGCCAAACAACTTATGAGCATTTCCTGGAAGGATTTGATAAAGAGTGGTCTCGTCCGTCTGTTCTCCCATTTGTCGAGTATCAAAATCTTCCTTCGGGAAAATATACTTTCAGAGTTCGGGGTGTCACTTCAAATGGTATAAAAACTACTGAGGAATTTTATTCTTTTAGAATTAATCCGCCCTGGTGGCGAACGTGGTGGGCGTATGGAATTTATATTATCGGTTTTGTTGGAATGCTGGGAGGCATAAGGAAGTATGAATTAGAGAGAAGAAAAGAAAACGAAAATAAAAAATTCCTGCAGCTTGAGAATGCAAGAAAAACAAAAGAGCTTGATGAAGCAAGACAGCTTCAGCTTTCAATGCTTCCAAAAGCACTTCCAAGTCTTCCTCATCTTGATATTGCCGTATTTATGAAAACAGCAACCGAAGTCGGTGGTGATTATTATGATTTTCATGTTCATCTTGATGGAACATTAACTGTTATCCTTGGTGACGCAACCGGACATGGTATGATGTCCGGAATGATGGTTTCAATAATGAAATCGCTTTTTATGTCCGACCGAACAAACAAGGAGCTTAAACCATTCTTTGAAAATGCGAATGAAGCAATTAAAGATATGCAGCTTGGCAGATTGATGATGGCACTTACTTGTGTGCAGATCAGCAATAATAAAATCACAACTACAAATGCCGGAATGCCGCCGTTATTTATTTACAGAAAAAATTCTCAGACAATTGAAGAGGTTGTTATTAACAATATGCCTCTTGGTGCAATGAAAGGAATCGCTTATGATATTAAGGAATTTAAAATTGAGCGGGGCGACACTTTATTACTTATGAGTGACGGATTTGCAGAGCTGAGGAATGAAAACAATGAGGTCTTCGGCTACAAGAGAGCAAGAAATAGTTTTGAAGAATCGGCAAAGAAAGAACCCGAAGAAATAATAACACATTTAAGAGCAGAAGCCAGAAGCTGGACCAATAGCCAGGAACCTGACGATGATGTAACGTTTGTTGTGATAAAAGTAAAGTAGGGATCTGTAAAATAATTTAAATGCCCCCACCAATGTTGAGTTGGTGGGGAATTGAAAGCGGAGCTTCTTTTTACTTTATTAAAATCATTTTTTTAGTCTCAACAAAATTTCCTGCTTTTAGTTGATAGAAATACGCTCCGCTTGTAAGTTGGTCTGCATTCCATGTTAGCTTATAGGTGCCAACCAATTTTTCTTCATTAATAAGTATTTCTATTTCATTTCCCAGTACGTCAAAAACTTTAAGTGAAACAAAACTTAATTCGGGAATTTGATACTTAATGGTTGTTGAAGGATTAAATGGATTTGGATAATTCTGTTCGAGACTATAACTAAATGGCTGGTTGATATCTTCAACTTCAGTGATGACGGTATTATTTTTCAATATCCAATTGCCTGGATCAAATACAATTGAGGTTGGATTTCCGATAACCTGGAACTGAAAGTTTTGAATTTGTGCATTATTAAAAAGTGTAACCATTGTATCTCCCAATGAAGTATTCAATTTAATCTGTACAGGCATTGTGAAGTAAGGCGGATTTGTATTTACACTTTGACTTATTTTTAAAGTAACATCATAAAGATCATCACTTACAAGTGATTTATTCCAGTCAATTGTATACGTTGGTTCATTCTCACCATAAATCCATTCTTGGAAAAAATAATTCAAGCTTTGTCCATAAATACTTTCGGCAATTGCCTGGAAGTCTTCAGTAGTTGCAATACCGTATGCCACTGATGTATCAGCGCTGTAAGTTCTCATAATATCAAAGAAAGTTGAATCGCCAACAACACCTCTCAGCATATGTAAAACAACTCCAGCTTTTTTGTAAGTCCGGTACCAATTGAAAATCTGTTGTACATTAGAAATATCCTGAACCCAGATTGTACCTTGAGCATTTTTTGCCTGGTTCATCTCATTTATTACGTATGAGTTGTAAGCGGCCATTCCATTTTTTGCCTCAACGTAAACAGCTTCAGAGTATGTTGCAAATCCTTCATTGAGCCAGATGTGATGCCAGTCAGCACAAGTAATCATATCACCATACCATTGATGTGCGAGCTCATGGGCAACTAACCAGGTTTCCCATAAACCAATTGAAGTGCAGGTTTGATGTTCCATACCAACTCCTGTGAATTGAGCATGCCCATATTTTTCATTTATGAATGGGTACAATCCGTAACGATCACTGAAAACAGAAATCATCGCAGCGGTTTCATCACAATGAGGCTTCACCAGGTTGAAATGTTCGGGATAAACGAAGTGAGTAATGATCATTGAATCATTTTGTCCGTAGTGGAAATATGTATCGTAACGATGATAATTTGTTATCGCCAGCGATATAAGATAGTGCGCAATAGTATAACGGTTTTTCCAGTAGAAAGTTTTAGTTCCGTTTCCATTATTAATTACACTTTCAAGAGTTCCGTTTGATACAGCGGTAAACTGATCTGATACTGTAATCCACACATCGGAAGAATCAGCTTTATCTGCTGGTGTGTCTTTGCAGGGGAACCAATCAGGTGCGCCATATGGTTCACTTAATGTCCAGATTGCAGACACTCCACTGTGCGCACTGAACTCAAAACTTCCAAAGCCGCTTGAGCCAGGAAGTCCTTCATAAAATACCTTTATAAAAAACTCTTCGCCGTAAACATAAGTTCTGTCTAAAGTCACAGTAATAATATTATTAATGTGAGTGAATACTGCTGGCGTGCCGTTCAGCAATAGGCTGCTAATTGTCAGTGCATTTTGTAGATCCAGAAAGCAAGTATTTATGGAAGAGGTGTCGACCTGAATTCCAATTATTACCGATCCTGATAAATAGTTCGGATTTGCAGTTACCGTCAAATCCAATCCGTAATAAGTTACATCAATTTTTGAATCACCCGGATATTGAACCTCGGAATTTTTAATTACTCTCGAATATCTTTCCTGCTCAGACTTTATAAAAGATTCATAATAAGTTTGTGCTGATAGAAAAACCGAAAAGAAAAGAAGTATGGCAAAGATTTGTTTGTTCATTTTAATGCTCCTTTATATTCATGCTATTTCTAAAATATGTTTTGGCTTTACAAAAAAAACACTGAATATCTGCCATAATTAATTCAATCAACTTTCTTTAATTGCTGATTGACCTGCGATAATCGTCAGCAGCCTCTGGTCAGCTTCCGTAAATCCTTCAGTAGATTCCTTGTTGAATAATGTAAGTATGCCAATCATCCTTCCTTTAATTATCAGTGGCACACTCAGCATTGATTGTATTTTCAAAATTGAATCACCTTGCAAAGCAATTTTTTCTACCTGCTTGAACTCATTTCGTATCATTGGTTTTTTATTCGCCAGCATCCAATCGGATTTTTGCTGATCGAATCGCAGCGGATGTATTCCCCTCTGACTATCTTTTACCCTGATCATTGTGTGAAAAGGATTAACGAAATCTTTCTCCTCAACAAGCTGAATTGAATACTGCTCGGATTTGAGATGCTTTAAACATTTTTTTACGATAAGGTTTGTGATTTGATCAAGAGATTGAGTAGAGGCGATGGCGGCTGCTATATACTTGAGGATTGAGAGTTCTTCAACAGCAGATTTCAGACGAAGATTCTCTTTACTTAACTGCTGCTCTGCTTTAGGAGACTTCGGGCATATTTTTGTCCCCTCTCGGCTAATAGGATTATTTAAAACCTAAAATCAATATCTTATTTGACTCTTGATAATAATTAAATAAATTTAATTATATAAGCAACGTTTCGGGTTTAGAATTATATGTCAAAGTAATACTTATCAGTTTCTGGACTCTGTCTGAAACACTGTTTAATCGCTTAGGGCCGAAGTAGAAACCGTAGTGGTTTTTGAAGTAGTAAACATTAATATCGTGGCCGCTTTTTTCGTTTTTTATACTCGGCAAGACAACTTTAAAAAAGAGAAGCCCCAAAAATTTTTGTTTTCGGGGCTTATTGTGCATCCTGCGGGACTCGAACCCGCGACCTGCTGATTAAGAGGCATCTACCCATCGCTGTAACGTATTATTTATTAAGCACTTAAGAATCACTGAAGTAGTTTTTGAAGTAGTGAATGAAAAATATTTGCATAAAAAACCCCCACCAACTTTCATTGATAGGGGCTTGAGAAAATAATATTTTTTCTGTTACTTCATCAACACCATTTTCTTCGTCTCAACAAAACTTCCAGCTTTTAACTTAATGAAATAAACTCCACTTGGCAAACTACATGTATCGAAATTAATCTCATAAATCCCAATTGGTTTTTCTTTATTAATGAATGTAACATTTTCATTTCCTAAAAAATCACAAACTTTTATTTTAACAAAACTTGATTTTGGAATTGTATTTTCATTGTATTAACTGATTCAGATGATCATCAAAAATTTTGATAAATTACTACTCGTTCCAAAATCGACTTATTAGATTTCTCTGTAAATATATAATTCTTTTTGCTCATACACCCAATTTGAATCTTCCCAATCTTGTCTTAATTTTTCAATCAAATTGTTATAGCCATCATAAAAACATATATGTTTGATTAGATTAGCCCAATCTGAAACATTATGATCCCAAATTTGAAAGAGTTCCTCAACCTGGTTATTCTTTTCGTAGTATAGGTATGAATTTTTAAAAGATTTTATCCAATTTGTACCGTCCCAGTTTTGGTCCAACTCCTCTATTAAATTGTTGAGATTATCATAAACATATGAAGTTTTAGAAATGTTTCTCCAATTGGATCCGTCCCACATTTGAGTAAACTCCTCAATTAGAAAGTCTTTCGAATCATAAATGTATACCTTTTTTTGACGATTCAACCAATCAGTATTGTTTTCCCAAGCTTGTATTAAACTCTCGGTCTTATTATTCTTTTCATCATAAGAGTACAAACCTTTAGATACATTCACCCAATAAGTATGACGATCCCAGCTTTGCGCGAACACCTCAATCAAATTGCTACTTGCGTCATATATATATGATGTCCTAAATTCATTTACCCAATTTGAACCATCCCAAAATTGCGTTAAATCCATAACTAAATTATCGTTTGCATCATATGTGTTTAAATGTTTAGATATAATCCTAAAAGTAGAATCATTTGTTTCACATGTTTGGATTTGATGATTTTTCACATCATAATTATGCGATTCCTTACTACTATTAACCCAATCTGACCCATTCCAATATTGAGAAATTCTTTCGATTAGTAGAAAACCATTCCCGAGCAATGTATTCATAAGCAAAGGGTCATAAAAAATCGATTTTGTTTCCTTTATACTTGAATTCTTCTTCATAATATTATTTTCTATAATAAATTTTTTTTCTTTTCCTTAGGTATAAAGATTATTCATCCATCGATCTAATCTTTTTTAATTAAAATGTAAAAATAAAAGATATCTTACATAAAATAATAATCATTACTCCTTGTCTTTATTGTCAACTAAAGTATATGATACTTTCAAGTTACTTTGCTGAGAATCTAGTTGCTTTTAATAACAGTGCTCTAAAGAAATATAATTTAAGTACGGTGATTTTTACAATCATATCAATCAATAATAGTGCATAACAATATGGATTCGTACTGTACTTTTATAGTCAGCCGTAATTATTTTTATCCTACTTGGAGCAATTACACATCTAATCAGATCATAAAATAAATTTAATTATCACTAATACTAAAATGATTAATAAATAAATTCTTATAACTTAGTGT
>CAZLJI010000012.1:0-22544 GCA_964559565.1 uncultured Ignavibacteriaceae bacterium
AAACAATTTTAGTTTGAAAAAAAATTATACGCACTATTGCGCAAAGAATTATGTTGCCACACATTTTAAAATGACACGAAATTGGAATGACATAAAATGGATTTTTGAGCCTGACGGTTCTTTAAGGGACATTTATGTTCAAGATGTGACGCTACCTGACTGGGGAAAACTCATAGACTTTCTAAACTTGAATTATGACATAAAATTTGGCGAAGACGAGAAAAACCAGATTGACAAAGAATATGTGATTAAGTATCTCAAGGACGAAACTGGAGAAATGGAAAGCAAATCGCTAAAAATTGACTTTAATGGAGTTAATTTTCGTTGTCACTTTTTTCTGCCTAACCAAATTGAATTTGATATTGACCCAAAAGAGATTAAGACAATAAACGACTTTGAGAGCATCGAGAAGTTTATGGTTTCTATTAGTAAAACGCTTAAAAATCAAGTAACCTTGACTGGAGAAAATTCGCCAGAATTTCCTCTATTCAAAATAGACTTTGAGAAGGATGTAAATATCGTTTTGACAGAAAAAGAAGCAACAGAATTATTAAGTAAACAGAATTCAGCCTTGACCGAATTAGGTGCTATGAAGACAAGATTTATGATGCGGTTTTTCCCAAAGACATTTAAAAACAAACTTTTAAAAAGTGCCAATGAACCTCACAGACCGACAGGCAAAGATAAAAACGTGTGGTAACGGGCGTTTGGCAAAAAGCGGGTTCGGTGGTTAATTGAACATTCTACCTTGTATCAACTTTTCTGCTAGGTTGACAGTTTAGCGCTTCTAAGTCCGCCCGAACGCAAAGCGGCAAAACGTTACTTCTGAAACTCTCTCTGGTATACTATATAATCAGTCTTTGCTGGTTTGCCTCCGGATAGACTCACTAATTGTGCAATTTGCGCCCGGTGATATGTTGAGTGATTGATCACATGCAAAACAATATCTTTAATTGTGTTCGCGAATTTTTCACCCTTCATATTTGAATATTCTATTCTTCTTTCAAAATCTTTTTCCTTAAGACCTTCAAGTAAATTTATCCACGCTGCAGTTACGGGGGTTGATTGTGAAGTCCATTCTTCCTGCGTTAATTTCTGCCAGGGATCAGTTACAATGCCTTTGCCAAGAATTCTATTCAGCCAGATTTTTTGTGCGGAGATTATGTGTGAAAGAAGCTTTTCCGATTTTCTATTCTTCTTCTTAAGATTCATTATTGACCCGGCAGTTTGTCTGGTTGCCCAATCATTGTATTTAAATAAGTGAATGAAATGATCTTTGAACATTTTTATTGCTCTATTTTATTGTTATTTCTTTGTTATAATTTCCATCTGCAACATCTCTTGCAGTCAGGTAAGCCAGCCTAACAATGCTTTCTAATAATTCCGGATTGAGAGCTTCGGGAGTATCTGTCGGAAGATGGAGGTGCTCATAGCTGTACTTCGAAACAAAATACAAACCAGGAATTCCAATTTCATAAAAAGGAGTTAGGTCAGCACCGCCGCCGCTCCAGGTATCTTCAACGACAAGTTTAAAATTTCCCTTATCTATTTTTCTTGCAATGGCCCATAATTCAGGAGAACTTTTACCATTACCAACCTGAATGCTATCGCCGTAACCTATGCAATCAAGATTCAGCATAGAAACTATTTTGCTTGTGTCAATCTTTAAATTTTCGACAAAATATTTTGATCCAAATAGACCCTGCTCTTCACTTGCAAACAAAACAAAAAGAATGCTGCGCTTGGGTTTTAAATCACATGATTGAAATGCTTCTGCAATTTCCAGTATACCTGCAGAACCCGAGGCATTATCGTTTGCCCCGGGAAATAATAATCCTGCCTGCGATCCAACGTGATCTAAGTGAGCGCCTATTATTAAATATTCTTCTTTTAACTTAGGATCGGATCCCTCTATCCTTCCAACTACGTTCATGGTTTTTGCTGACCTCTCATAGTGTGCATTTACTTTTATCTCTGCTTTCCTCCTTGTAAGAAAAGAGAATGGTGATTTTCCCTGATCAATTTTGGTCTGACATTCGTTGATTGACATATCTATCAAGCTCAAAAAATCATTGGCTGCTTTTAATGAAATATGAAGCTGTGGAAAACTATCTAGCTGTTCTCCTTCTCCATGCATCACGCTTCCAATGAGCGGCTGAGGCTTTTCATCATTGGGACGAGAAACAAAAAGAATTCCCTTCGCTCCATGTTCATAAGCAACTCTTGATTTTTCTCTTGGGTATTCTTTGCCCCAGGATTCATCATTTATTTTCCAGTTAGGATTTTGTTTGAAGACCATTACGATTTTGTCTTTCACATCGATATCGGCGTAATCATCATAACCGAGATCCGGTCTGGAAATTCCGTAACCACAAAATGCAACCGGCAAATTAATGTTGCCTGCACCTGTAAATCCTCTTAACACAAAATCCTTACCTAGAATGTAAGGATAACTTTTATTATTCATTATTAAATTGAAGACGGCCGGTGTATCAATTTTGTTGTATTCAACATTCAGATATTGAAAGAATCCTTCGTCGCCTGCTGGCAACAAGCCAATCTTAGCAAATCTTTCTGAAGCAAAGTTTGCTGCCTTGTTGTAACCTTCGCTGCCGGGAAGCCTTCCATCAAATTCTCTTGAGCAAAGAGTTTCAACCATTAAAAGAAGGTCGTCGCTCGTAATTGATCTCTGATCAACCTCGTCACTCTGCGGAAAATTGCTTCCAGCAAAAAGTATGGCAAGTAGAATTGCAAATACCGACAGGAAAGTTTTTCTTTTTTTCATTGTGATTTCTAATTACGCTTTTGTTTGCGGCATCTCTTTTATGTGAATATCTCTCTGCGGGAAAGGAATTTCAACACCGGCTTCTTTAAATCTCTTAAATATTTCATAATAGAGCTGGCTTTTTAATACACCGGGTCTATCGATATACCTGCTTGTCCATACCCTTAGATTAAAGTTTAATGAGCTGTCCCCGTAATCATCAAATAAAACATCGGGGCCAGGATTCTTTAACACACCCTCGTTTTCGCCGGCAACTTCCAGCAAGAGGTTTTTAACTTTTTCCGGATCTTCTTTATATGCCACACCAACCGGGAAGTTAAACCTCACATTACGGTCAGTATGGCTCCAATTAATAACTGTTGAAGAAATGAATTCTGAGTTTGGGACTATAATAGAAATGTTGTCATTGGTTATAATTGTTGTTGCTCGCATTGAAATTTTTATAACATTGCCTGCAACACTTGCCACTTCAATTCTGTCCCCAACTTTAATTGGTCTTTCAAAAAGAATAATTATCCCGCTGACAAAATTGTTTGTAACGTTCTGAAGTCCGAATCCAATACCAACGCCAAGGGCTCCAAGAAGAATTGTTAGGCTGCTAAGATTGATTCCTACTGTTTGGATTATTACAATAAATCCGATGGTTAAAATTAAATATTTGAGTATAGATCCGATTGCGACGCGCACCCCAAGCTCAACCTTACTTTCTGAAAGGAATTTATAAACAACATATTTGAATACTCTTGTTGTAACGAAGTAGAGCAGCAGAAACAAACCCGTAAGGTATACAAGAGTCCAAAGGGTGATGTTAGAGTCTCCGAGAGAAAAAACAGGAACGCTAAGAAAATCTACAATGCTGGTAAATATTTCGTTTATTTTATCCATACAAACTCCTTAAAAAGGAAAGAAAACCGGTATTAGAAGAATTGCTAGTATCCAAAAAATTATGCTTAGCGGTGTGCCAACTTTAAGAAAGTCAGCAAACCTATATTGTCCTATACCATAAATCATTGTGTTGGTTTGGTAACCCACTGGAGTCATAAAGCTTGAAGAAGCTGCGAATGCTACTGCCATTAGAAATGGTTTTGGATTTACGCCCATTGTTACTGCGGCTGCTATGCCTATTGGTACAAGCAGTACTGCCGTAGCATTGTTCGACATGATGGATGTAAGTACTAAAGTTAATAAAAATAGTGCTGCTACTATGGCCGTTGGTCCATAGCTGCCCAATAGCTCAACCATCTTGTCAGAGATTAGAAGAGCTGCCCCTGTCTTATCGAGGGCAATTCCAAGCGATAGTATTCCGCCCAAAAGAAAAATTACGCTCCAATCAACTGCTCTGTAAGCTTCTTCCAATGTTATTGTTTTCGTTATCACAAGCAATATGCAGCCTATCAATGCGCTGATCACAATTGGAAGAAAATTCAGAGTTGCTGTAAGTATTATACCAAGCACTATTATTAGTGCGGGAATTATTCTGCTCTTTCTTAATTTCGGAATGTCAAGCTCAGATACAATTACAAAGCTTGTGTTGTTTTTAATTTCCTCATGATCTTCTTGCCTCACTTCAAGCAGAAGCGCATCACCAGCAGCAAGCAGTGTATCGCTAAATCCGGTATTATACAGTTGTCCTCTATGTCTGATAGCAAGTGCATTTGCCCGATATATGTTTCTGAATCTTGCTGTTTTTATAGTTCTGCCAATCAATGAGGAGTTTGGAGCAACAATGGCCTCAACAAGCAATAACTCTTCGTTTTTAAAATCTTCTTCATGAAGATTGTGGTCGGCAGCAAACTTAATTCCCATTCTGTCGTTGAGATTTTGGATTTGTTTTATGTCGCTTCTTACTCTGAGAACATCTTCTGCTTTAAGAACAATCTGGCCCAGCGGAGATAAAAGTCTGTGACCGTTTCTTATTACTTCCAATATATCAAGATCTAGTTCCTTAATAAGGGGAGAGTCCGGTAATTTCATATCAACTGATTTAGCTTCCGGAAGAAGAACTATATCGGTTAAATAGTCATCCATTCTGTACTTCTCGGTTAAATCGCCTTCTCCTCTTTTGGGGATCATTCTTATTCCAAAGAAGATCATATATATTATCCCTGCCGCGAAGAAAGTAATACCAAGAGAGCTGAATTCAAACATGCTTAGTGGCGGCAAGTTATGTTGAACCGCTATTGAGCTAACGAGAATGTTCGTTGATGTGCCTATCAGCGTACAGACTCCGCCAAACATTGATGCAAAAGAAATCGGCATAAGCAATTTCGATAACGGTATTTTATTATCAAGTGAGACGCTCATCAGGATAGGAATAAAGACGGCAACAACCGGGGTGTTGTTTACAAACGCGGAAACAATCCCTACTGTTAGCATCGTTCCGATGAGACCAAGCCAGAAATTTGATTTGAATATTCTGGAGGATACAACACCAAGGTAACTAACGGCACCGGTTTTCTTTAAAGCTGCGCTCACAACAAACATTGCCCCAACAGTAATTGTTGCAACGTTACTGAAACCAGAGATACCTTCTTCTATTGAAATTATGCCGCTCAAAAGCAAAACGCCCATCACAATAATTGCCGTAAGATCAACGGAGATTTTCTCTGTTGCAAAAAGTATGATTGATAATAGGATAACAGCTAAAACAATTAGCATCTCTGTTGTCATGTGGGCTCGTTTAGTTCGTAATTAATTTAATAAGCTGTTCCCCTTGCTGACAAAAATAAATAAAGCTGTCTCAAAAACCAGATAACTATTGCTGCTCTCCTCCCTAAAGAAAGAGGTGGTAATAATTAAATGAGTTATCAGACAGCCATCTGTTTTGTAACTAATATTTATTCTTCGGCTTCGCCAGTTTCCTCTTCTGGTACAACTTTAGCGATATCGGCAATCGAATCACCATCTTTTAGCCTGATTACTCTAACGCCCTGTGTGGCTCTTCCCATTACACGAATATCTTTCATGCTTTGCCGGATAACCATACCTTTGGTTGAAATTATTACTAGCTCATCATTATCGTTCACTTCCATCAATGCTATCATTTTTCCAATCTTGTCGCTCGTCTTTACAGTTATCACGCCTTTACCTCCCCGATGTGTAATTCTATAATCATTCACATCTGATCTTTTACCATATCCTTTCTCGGTAACAACTAAGACGCTCATTCCCTGGCGTTTAATAACAAGCAATCCAACGGCTTTATCACCTTTGCCCAGACGAACTCCTCTTACTCCGGTTGCTGTTCTGCCCATGTCACGCGCGTCCTTTTCATTAAATCTCACGGCAAATCCATTGCGCGTTCCAATCATGATATCGTTGGATCCGTCCGTCATTTTAACTTCTATCAGTCTGTCATTCTTCTTCAGGTTGATTGCGTTTATTCCACCCTTGCGAACATTTCCATAAGCAGACAGCGTTGTTTTTTTCACGGTGCCCTGCTCGGTTGCCATGATGAGATATTTATCATCACTAAATTCTTTAACTGCTACAAAGGCTGTTATAGATTCTTCTTTTTCTTTCTGAAGAATATTTAAGATAGATCTTCCGCGTGCCGCTCTTCCACCTTCCGGAATCTCATGAACCTTCAGCCAGTAAACCCGTCCCTTGTCAGTAAAGAAAAGAATATATTGATGCGTTGATGCAATGAACATGTGTTCTATAAAGTCATCTTCTTTTGTCCCTGCGCCGGTAACACCCTTACCGCCTCTGCCTTGTTTTCTATACCCGCTTACCGGAAATCTTTTTATGAATCCGCTGTGTGTAATGGTCACAACAACATCTTCCTCGGCAATGATGTCTTCAAGCGAAAAATCTTCGTAATCATAAACTATTTCTGTTCTTCTATCATCGGCGTATTTCTTTTTTAGCTCAAGGAGTTCTTCTGTTATGATAATATTTCTGCGTTCTTCGTTTTTCAAAATTCCTTTAAGCTTTTCGATAAGCTTGATTGTCTCTTTGTATTCATCCTCTATCTTTTGTCTTTCCAGTCCTGTTAATCTCTGCAGTCTCATATCCAGAATTGCCTTTGCCTGAATTTCACTCAGCTTGAACTTCTTCATCAAGTTTTGTTTTGCAGTCTCTACATCTTTCGATTTCTTTATTGTCTGGATAACAGCATCGATATTATCGAGAGCAATTATATATCCTTCTAATATGTGTGCTCGTTTCTCTGCGGCATCAAGCTCAAATTTTGTTCTTCGTATCAGTACGTCCATTCTGTGTTCCAGAAAGTGCTGAAGCATTTCTTTCAGGTTGAGAACCTTTGGAACGCCCTTAACCAGCGCAAGCATTATCACACCGAAAGTCGTTTGCATTTGTGTGTGAACAAACAACTGATTAAGAACTATCGGCGGCTGGGCGTCTTTTTTCAATTCAATAACAACTCTTAAACCATCTCTGTCCGATTCATCTCTTATGTTGCTTATATCATCAATCTTTCCACCTCGGACAAGCTCGGCTATCTTCTCAATAAGATTCGCTTTATTAACCTGATATGGAAGCTCGGTTATTATAATGTGTTCTCTTCCATTTTTCTGTGTTTCAATGTTAGCTTTTGCACGAACAATAATTCTTCCCCTTCCTGTAAGGAAGGCTTCTTTCACACCAGCATAACCATAGATTATTCCGGCAGTTGGAAAGTCCGGTGCGATGATATTCTTCATCAGCTTTTCGATGGTAATCGCCGGGTTTTTTATGAGGTTTATTAATCCATCAACCACCTCGCCAAGATTATGCGGGGGAATATTTGTTGCCATTCCTACTGCTATACCGCTAGAACCATTAATTAATAGATTTGGTAAGTAAGATGGCATTACTGTTGGTTCCTGGAGGGAGTCGTCAAAGTTCGGTATAAAATCCACTGTGTTTTTATCAAGATCGCGAAGCATCTCTTCAGATATTCTTGCAAGACGAGCCTCTGTGTAACGCATTGCTGCAGGCGAGTCACCGTCTACCGAACCAAAATTACCCTGTCCATCTACAAGAGGATATCGCAAAGAAAAATCCTGCACCATTCTAACCATAGAATCATAAACCGCCGTGTCGCCGTGTGGATGATACTTACCAAGCACCTCTCCCACAATTCTTGCTGATTTTTTATATGGCTTATTATGTGCCATGCCAAGATCGTGCATACCGTAAAGAACTCTACGATGAACGGGCTTCAATCCATCTCTCACGTCTGGTAATGCTCTCGCAACTATAACAGACATTGCGTAGTCTATGTAAGAGGATTTCATTTCCTCTTCTAATGTTCTGGGTACTATCTTTTCAAAAATTGTTGCCATCTTTTAAATCACTTTAATTAAAGTTGTTTATTATATGTCCAGGTTAGCATACTTAGCATGCTTCTCTATAAATTCTTTTCTTGGTTCAACGTCGTCGCCCATTAGGGTCTCAAAAATTTTATCGGCATTCGCTGCGCTTTCTAAGGTTACCTGAAGAATTGTTCTTGTTTCGGGATTCATTGTGGTTGTCCAGAGTTGTTCGGGATTCATTTCTCCCAAACCCTTGTAACGTGAAATAACAACTCCCTTAATTTCCTTTTCTTCCGTTACTTCTCCTTCTACGGGTTCTTCTTCTTTCTCTTCTGTTTTCTTTTTCTCTTTCCCATCTGCCTTCAATCTTTTCAATATCTGATCTCTTTCCTTCTCGTCGTATGCATAAAATTCTTCTTTCCCCTTTTTAACTTTATAAAGCGGTGGCTGAGCAATATAAACCTTACCAGATGTAATCAAGTCTTTCATGTGCCGATAAAGAAATGTAAGAAGCAGTGTTCTGATGTGGCTTCCATCAACATCAGCATCTGTCATCAAAATAATTTTGCCATATCTTGATTGTGAGTGATCGAACTCTGCCCCAAGCCCGGCTCCGATTGCGGATATGATGGCTCTTATTTCGTTGTTCTCAAGGATCTTGTTCATCTTCGCTTTTTCCACATTAAGGATTTTCCCTCTTAAAGGAAGTATTGCT
The DNA here is from genome assembly GCA_964559565.1 of uncultured Ignavibacteriaceae bacterium. Lineage (GTDB taxonomy): Bacteria > Bacteroidota > Ignavibacteria > Ignavibacteriales > Ignavibacteriaceae > IGN2. The sequence continues at coordinate 8,759 of CAZLJI010000012.1, forward strand.
TGAAACTTTCTATCTCTTCCTTGTTTCGCTGAACCACCTGCAGAGTCACCTTCGACTATATATATTTCACAGTGTTCCGGGTCAGTAATGCTGCAGTCTGCAAGTTTTCCGGGAAGGTTCATATTGTCGAGTGCATTTTTCCTTCTTGCAAGATCACGCGCTTTTCTGGCAGCTTCACGCGCTTCGGCGGCACGCATACATTTTTCAATGATCTTTTTCCCGACAGGCGGATTCTCTTCAAGAAACTCAGCAAGCTTTTCACCAACAAGTGTTTCAACAGCTGATTTTGTTTCGCTGTTGCCAAGCTTGGTTTTTGTTTGTCCTTCAAATTGAGGTTCTGCAACCTTCACTGAAATTACACCTGTTAATCCTTCTCTAAAATCATCACCAGTAAGAGTAATCTTTCCTTCCTTTATAAGTCCATTTTTGTAAGCATAATTATTAAGAGTTCTGGTTAGGGCTGTTTTAAATCCAACAAGGTGAGTTCCGCCCTCGTGGGTGTTGATGTTGTTCACATACGAAAAAATGTTTTCTGAATAACCGTCTGTATATTGAAAAGCTATTTCAACAGGCGTGTTGTCTTTTTCTCCCTCTATATAAACCGTTTTGTGGAGAGCTTGCCGCGAAGCATCCAGATATTTAACGAACTCAATCAATCCGCCCTTAAAATGAAATGAAACTTCATCGCCGCCGTTTCTTTCGTCCTTTATGTTTATTGTAATGGTCTTGTTAAGATATGCAAGCTCCCTCATTCTTTCAGTAAGAATATCAAAACGAAATTCTGTTACTTTAAAGATTTCTGGATCCGGACTAAATGTAACCGTTGTTCCCCGTTCGCCCCGCTTTGTTTTCCCAATTTCTTTCACAGGCTTTACAGGAAAACCCCGTTTATATTCCTGAAAATATATTTTACCATCGCGTTTAACTTCTACCTTAAGCCATTCGGATAATGCATTCACAACCGAAACACCCACGCCATGTAATCCACCAGAAACCTTGTAAGAGCTTTTGTCAAATTTACCCCCGGCATGCAAAACTGTCATAACAACTTCCAGTGCAGAGCGCTTTTCAACCGGGTGAATGTCTACGGGAATACCTCTTCCATTGTCTGTCACGGTTACCGATCCGTCCTTATTAATCTGAACATCAATTTTATCACAGTAACCAACCATTGCCTCGTCGATACTATTATCAACAACTTCGTTAACAAGGTGATGCAGGCCACGGCTGCTTACGTCTCCAATGTACATCGCTGGTCTTTTTCGAACAGCTTCCAGACCCTTGAGAACATTAATGTTTTTTGCACTATACTCTGTTGGCTTAGTTTCTTTGGTCATAATTTATCCGATAAACCTTATTTGATTAATTCTTCTTTCATTAAAGTGCTTGTTTATTTTTTCTATCATTTCCGGTTCCATGAATTTTAGCTCGTTTCTCCAGGAAGGATTCTCGACCTTAATTTTCAAAACTTTTTTTTCGCAAGACTGGGGTATTGCGACTTTTTCCAGGTTTGGGAAAATTTTATAAAAATCTACTATTACATCTGATGATTCAACGATCTCGCGAACACCAGCTAATAATCTTTCTTTCTTAAAAACTTCTTTTAAACTTTTAAAGCTGCTATGCATAAATAATGTTGCCATCAGTTGTGAGCGTTATAACTCTATCGTCACTTCCCTTCTTCAAAAACGAAATGTTGCCAAAATCTGTTAGTGTGATAAATGCCTGGCCAACAATAGAAAGATAATCGCTAATAGCCGCAGCTCTCTCTGCATCAAGCTCGCCAAATACATCATCGAGAAGAAATAGTGGCGGGTTTCCTGTTTTATCCTTAAGATAAAAAAACTCTGCAAACCTCAACACGGTCTGAAATGTTTTGTGCTGTCCTTGCGAACCGTAGCTTTTCAGACTTATTCCATTAATATCAAAAACGAATTCATCCCTATGTGGACCGACAAGATTAGAGCCTCGTCTTATTTCGTCTTCTTCTCGTTTGTCTAACAGATATTCAAAACAAGTTGCTAAATCGTCCTGACATTTTCCGTCTAAAAAATAATATTCAATGTTTGGTTTTTCTTTACTATCCAGTATCTTTTTGTATGAGTCTGTTATATACGATTCAAACTCTCTAACAAATTCTTTTCTGTGTATTATTATTTCAATGCCGGTATTAACTAGTTTTTTATTCCAGGCTTTTAGCTCGCTAATGTCCTTAATATTATTTTCTCTGATTCTGTTTAATAAGTAGGTGCGCTGTTTCAGCGTCCTATTATATTCTATAAGAAGATCTAAATATGTTCTGCTTGCCTGTGTAATTACCGAATCAACAAACCTTCTTCTTTCTGCCGGATATCCTTGTGTTATTGAATGATCTGATGGAGATAGCAATACTACCGGGAATCTTCCGATTATATTCGAAAACCTGGAAACCGGTTTGTTGTTAAGCACATAAATTTTTTTGCTTTCAATATTTGAATAATTAACCTGAGCGCTATCGTTGGTCAGTCCTGTAAAATAACCCTGAATACCAAAACTGTTCTCTCCTATCTTAACAACTTCTGAATCTGATGTGGTGACGCAGCTCTTTGTAGTACACAGGTAATAAATCGATTCCAGGATGGTTGTCTTACCAACGCCATTCCCACCAACTATATAGTTTAGCTTATTAGCAAATTCAATCTTGGTGTCGATGTGTTTTCTAATGTTTCTCAGACTGATAGAAGATAGGAACATTTTAAGTGTTTAATCGTACCGGCATCAAAAGAAGCATAAGATCCTCTCCCTCCAACTTTTTACCTGGCTCAATTATACATGCCTTTGTTGGAGAGTGAAGTTTGAATAATACCTCTTCATCATTTACATGTGTTAAAATATCATTCACATATTGGGTGTTGAAACCAATATCCATTTTCTCACCACTATAATCACAAGAAATATTTTCAACAGCATTTGAGCCCAAATCAATATCTTCGGCTGAAACGACAACACTGTTTTTGTCAATTGAAAACTTAACCTGCTTTGAGTTGGAAGAAGAGAAAAGCATCATTCTTTTTATTGTCGATAGAAGATCGTGTCTTTTGATTCTTAGTATGTTTTCGTTTTCAAGAGGAATTACGCTGCTATATGCCGGATATTTTTCTGCTATTAGCCTCGAGCTAAACTCGACATCACCAATAATGAAAGTTATGTGCGATTTACCAAAATAAATTTTTACGTCTGTCTCACCTAATAGTTTTGAAAGGACCGAAATAGCTCTTTCGGGCACAATGTATTGTTCATCAGTTCCTGTTTTAACATTCTTGTAAACCAATCTTACAAGTCTGTGCCCATCGGTAGTAACAAATTTTAAACCATCTGCTGTAAATTCTAACAAGGTTCCTGTCATTGCTGGTCTCATATCCTCTTTACTCATAGCAAAAGAAGTTTGGTCAATTGCTTTCTTTAAATCTTTTCCGCTAATTGAAATTTCTTTACTCTTCAATGCTGTTGGTGATTCGGGAAAATCTTCTGAGGGAGAGAAGCTAATATTGTAAACCCCGTTTTCTGTCGTAAGCTTGAGTTTTGTATTGCCTTCTACACTAAAATTTATTTGAACATCATCCATTGATCTTATCACATCGTATACTAACCTTGCCGGGACAACGATACTGAGGTTTTCATTTGCCGTAACATTTATCGAAGATTTTAGCGAAATTTCAAGGTCGGTTGCATGAACAACCAGCAAGCCGCTCTTAATTTCGAAGAGAAAGTTCTCTAAAATCGGCATTGGTGTCCTGGTTGGAACCGCCGGGATAATTTTAGAAAGAGTCTTTTCTAGTATTTTACTGTTTACTTTGAATTCCATTAATTGCTCTCCTATTAAAGCATAGAAAAATACTAAAAAAGGAAGGGAATAACAACGATTTTAAGCGCACCGAAGTGCGCTTAAACTTAAAATAAAAAGTCTGTTAAGGGTGTTTTTTCTTTAAGGAGAATTTAAGGGTTTATCGGATTTATGATGTTATCCCACCAGTCTTCACTTTGATCTTCAGATGTAGTGACGCTCGCATATATAGTATATGTTCCCTCAACAAAAACACTTGAATAAACAACTAAAATTTTTGTGCCCGCACCTAAACTAAAGGTACCCGACATTTCACCTTCTGCTGAGGCGCTGGTTGCGCCAGCGGGAATATTATAAACAGTTTCGTACTCAAACTCTCCTTTGTCAATATCCGTTAATTGTATAACTTGACCACTGGGAACTTCGACACTCTCCCCACGAAAGTTTACAATAACATCTCCCTCGGCTTTATTCTGGAATGCTATACCGTTAATTGCATCATCAGAACAGTTAACAAGTGTTAACGAAACAAGTATTAATAAAACTAAAATATGTCTCATATGTCTGCTTCCTATTTTTATTTTGTTTTTTAGATTATCATACAGACAAAAAATAGACCAAAAAATGCATTAAATCAATAAAATTTTTGTGTGCTCACAATGAGAACCATAAGATATAAACGTAACTATTATTAATCATAAGTATATTTTTACTTAATAATAGTAATTATTACCGTGTTAGGATGTTAATTAAACTGTAAGATTGTTTTCTCAAACTAGTTATAGTATTTCCTACTATACTTAGTATGTGGGAAGTTGATTAACAAGACGGGTTTATAAATTTGCTTGTTGAAAACAGGGAGTTATAAACAAATTATCATGTTTATAATAACAATTCATCAACAATAAATAGTAGAAAAAATTTTTAGGAAGACGACTCAACCTTATTTTTTATTTCCTCAAGAATTTTACTGAAAGACACATCGGTAACCTTGTATTCCTCTATAGAATTACAGGCGTGAATTACGGTTGAGTGATCTCTTCCTCCAAAATGAAGCCCAATTGTTTTTAGAGAAGAGAGAGTTAAGTTTTTTGACAGATACATTGCTATTTGTCTTGCCAGAACAACTTCTTTCTTTCGCGTCTTATCTCTTATTTTATTTTCGGCAACACCAAGATGTTCACAAACAACACGGGTAATGGTTTCAATATTAAGTGTGGATGTTTTTCTATCCGTTGCAATTTCCTTAACTGTTTTCTTGGCTAATTCAAAAGTTATTTCTTTTGAATTCAACGAAACGCTGGCAAGAAGTTTTATAAGACAACCCTCAAGTTCCCGGATGTTAGAAGTTATATTGGCTGCTATGTATTCCAATATCTCGTTAGATACAATCATACCATATGTTTCGGCCTTCCTCTTTAAAATTGCAATTCTTGTTTCTAACTCAGGAGGTTGTATATCAGCAGTTAATCCCCACTGAAATCTCGATATTAATCTTTCATCTAATCCTTTAAGATCTTTGGGTGGTTTATCACTTGATAAAATAATTTGTTTTCGTGACTGGTGAAGAGTATTGAATATGTGAAAAAAAAGATCTTGCGTTTTTTCCTTGCCAATTAAAAACTGAATATCATCAATTATGAGAACATCCATGCTTCTATAAAAAGATGAAAACTCATTTACCTTATTCGTTTGAATTGACTCCACGAACTCCACGGTGAATATATCGGAAGACAAGTAAATTACTTTTTTCTCAGGAAAGTTTTTAGATATCTGATTTCCGATTGCTTGCATTAGATGTGTTTTACCAAGGCCAACACCGCCATAAAGAAAAAGTGGATTAAAGGATGTCCCTCCTGGATTATCACTGATCGCCCCAGCTGCAGCTCTAGCCAATTGGTTTCCTTCTCCCTTTATAAAATTATCGAAGGTATACCGGGGATTTAAATTAGATTCAAAAGAGTGTTTAGGTTTTGATTTATCAATAGGGATTGCGGAAGTAATTGACTTTTCAGAAACAGTATCACCGCTATCAATAAAAGACAGATCTTCAGCTATTACATAAGTAAGTCTGGCTTCTTTTCCCAGCACATCTGTTATTGCCATTGTAATTAGACCATTAAAATGTTCATCTATCCACTCCCAAAAAAACTGACTTGGTATCTGAACTTTTAATGTCGAATCTGTAATATCTATTGGCTTAATTGGTAAAAACCAAGTATTATAGGTCATCAGGGAAACGTTTTCCTTTATCTTTAGAAGACAGGCTTTCCAAGTATTTATAGGATCTTTAGTAGAAATTTTTTCCGAAATTGCGAGCTCTTCCATTATACTTATCCACAAGTTTAGATTTAAGCAAAGATAGCATTAGGAGGTCTAATTTAAAAAATTGCTATATCCTCCAATAGCATTACTCACAACTTATAAACATCAGGTGAGGCCAGATAATGCCATATAATTAAACGTTTTGAAGGTTTTAACAAAAAGTTTTCACACATGCTCAAATAGAATATTAACGTAGTTATAGAGACTGCTAATGTGGAACGTTTCCACAAGGACACGCAACTCACAACTTATCAACATACGATTACATGCGCGACTCATTCAAAAAATAATATCCTCTGGGGTATGGAGCAAATTAATTTTTACTTCCGAATCGGTGAAAATTTGGCAGAGATTAAATAAAAATTATATTCTTGATAATAACAGCATAAGGGAGTATTTTTGTGCTCTTTTTAATGAAATTGGAGAAATATAATGAAAAGAACTTATCAGCCGAGCAATCGGAAAAGAAAAAACAAACACGGCTTTCGCGAAAGAATGAAAACCAAAAATGGCAGAATCGTTCTTTCAAGAAGGCGAGCCAAAGGCAGAAAAAAATTAACGGTTAGTGACGAATAATTATGCTGCGGAGATGATGACGAGCGAAGTCAATATCTTTGAAAGGCTAAAAAGTAAAAGCGACATCAAGAATGTGTATAAGATGGGAAGCGTTATTATTTCTAAAGATAGAAAACTAAAAGCTAACCTCCTTTCTTCTGAGAGCAGAACAAATAAAGTTAGAATTGCAATATCGGTCTCGTCAAAAGCAGGCCGCAGTGTTTGGCGAAACAGATTAAAAAGAATTATCAGGGAGATTATAAGAGAAGAGAAAGAATTTTTGAAGGAACCTATAAATAATAATAATCAGGGATTATCAATAATTTTTTCTCCATATCGAATCAATCAAGCAAGCGATCACCAGCTATTATTAAAAGATTTAAGACCCGCCATTAAAGACATCTTAAATAAAATAAAGAAGAATTTTATCGGCAACTAATTAACAATGTTCCTGTTATTCATGATCATAAATATTAAAGAGATGAAACAGAGTGGATAGAAACACAACCATAGCATTTATACTTATCGGCGCCATATTGGTAGTGTGGCTATTTATAAATACGCCCGAGAAAACAGAGCAAACAAAAAAAGAACAAGACACAACAACAGTTGTTGAAAAAAAAGTTGAAGATTTGCCAGAAGGCATTCAGGAAGAAAAAGCAGCAGGAGATCTGAAACCCGATCAGAAGTTAGAAAACACACAAGGAATTTTTTCTGTTGCGGAAGCAGATTCCGGAAGAATAATAACCATAGAGACAGATCTGGCTATTTATGAACTATCAACCAAAGGCGCAAACTTTCATAAGATTTTCTTAAAGAAATTTAACAATTGGTATTCCGCTGGTGTTAATGGAGACACCTATAATACCGCTGTGCAACTTGTAAATAATTCTATTGGTAATGCTTTTAACATTTCTTTTATTAGTAACGAAGGAAAAGCAATAAACACCGGACGGCTTAACTTTACAACGGCTGAGCTGAGCAAATATTCATTAACGGGCCAAGACACGTTATTAATTAGCTTCAGAATGGAGCTAGACCAGAACAGAGTAATAGAAAAAAAATATATGTTTGGGGCGGGAACATATCTAATCAAAAGCGAAATTGGGTTTAGGGGTTTCAGAGGCCTGATTACTGATAACACTTACGATATTGCATGGGAATCTGGAATTCGATTTGTTGAGAGAAACAGCGTTAATGAAGCTGGCTTTTCAAGTGCAGACGTTTATTATGGTGATGAAAAAGTTGTTTTGGATGCACCTGGTGACGGAGAAAAAATCAGCAGTGATTTTAATGGCAGAGTAGATTGGCTAGCTGTGCGGAATAAATATTTTGCTGCAATTATGATTCCTTCTGATCCCACCCTTGTTGAAGGCGCCTATATTGAGGGCCAAACATTTCCAACCAAGGATCTGGGACTTAAAGAGGTTTACAACGTAAGATTGGTCGTTCCATTTAAGGGGTCTGATGTTGAAAGCAGAGCGATAGATCTATACATAGGTCCGGTTGATTATGATCTTCTTAAAGAAATCAGTTTGAATTTAACGGAACTGGTAGATTTTGGAACCTTTTTTGGTTTGAAGTTTATCGTAAGACCCATAGCCGAGTATGTGCTCTTGCCCCTCCTTAAATTTTTAAACCAATTTATTCCTAATTATGGTTTTGTAATTATTGTTTTCTCATTAATAATTAAAATAGTTGTTTACCCGCTGACACGTAAAAGCTTTCAGTCAATGAAAAAGATGCAGCTTCTCCAGCCAAAAATAACAGAGCTAAAAGAGAAGTTTAAAGATGATCCGCAAAAGATGAACAAAGAAACGATGAAACTTTATCAAACGTACGGTGTTAATCCTGCCGGCGGCTGCTTACCAATACTACTGCAGATGCCTATTTTTATTGCTTTGTGGGGACTTTTCCAGGCAGCAACCGAACTTCGTCAGCAGCCATTTATTTTTTGGATAAATGATCTTTCTGCCCCGGATGTTATATATGATTTAGGTTTCAAGCTTCCGCTGTTTGGTATCCAGGAACTTAGCGGACTAGCTATTCTGATGGGAATTACTACATTTTTCCAGCAGAAGATGTCGATAAAAGATCCCAAGCAGCAAGCTCTTGTTTATATGATGCCCATTATGCTTACCATTCTTTTTATGACCTTTCCTTCCGGGTTGAATTTGTACTACTTTATGTTCAACGTTTTCTCAATTGCACAGCAATACTATATTAATCATAAGCAAAGTGATGTTGAATTGGTGCCGGTTGATCCATCAAAAACAAAAACAGGCTTTATGCAACGCCTTATGGAGGCTGCTGAACAGCAATCAAAGCAGCAGAAAGGTAAAAAGTAATTTAAAAAATTACACATACCGTAAAAGTCACATCTTCTTTAAAATCCTTTTTATAATTTTAAACAGTGAAAATATTTAAGAAAATATTAATCTTAATTTTTCTCTTGCACCTTCCTTTTCTAAATGCGCAAGATGTAAAGACAATCTCTCTAAAAACCAAAACAGCTAAACTTCCATATGGACTAGTTCAAAATGTTTTGGAGGCAGAGCCAGCAATTGGTCTTGCGTTAAGCGGCGGAGGTGCTCGCGGGCTCGCGCAAATTGGTGTTATCAAAGCCTTGGAAGAGGCGGGAATTAATATTGCCGCTATTGCAGGAACAAGCATGGGCAGTATTATTGGCGGCGCTTACTCATCAGGGTATACTGTGGATGAATTGGATTCAATAGTCATTAATACAGATTGGGACAAATTGCTCTTAATCAGCAATCCATCTGAAAGGCGAGAGCTTTTTATTGACCAAAAAATCAACGAGGACAGATCTTTATTTACAGTAAGGCTTAATGGTTTTAGTCCCGTGTTGCCAACTTCTTTTAATGAGGGAATAAGACTTTCAAATTACCTAACGTTATTATGCTTGTCTTCGCCGGTTATCTCCGAAGATAGTTTTGACGATCTGTTCATCAGATATAGGGCCGTTTGTACCAATTTGATTGATGGTAGCCCGGTAATCCTCTCTAGCGGATCACTTGCGCGTGCGATGAGAGCGAGCTCAAGCGTTTCTTTTCTTCTCGCTCCTATTATTGTGGATTCTCTGACGCTTGTTGACGGCGGACTTATTTCAAACATCCCGGTTAGCACTGCCTTGGGTTTGGAAACTGATTATGTAATAGCCGTTAATACCACAAGTAACTTTCGAAAAGATGAAGAGTTGGAGCTTCCCTGGAATATCGCTGATCAAGTGGTTAGCATTCCTATGAAAAGACTTGAGCAGGCAGAATTATTAAAAGCGAATTTTCACTTGCAGCCCAACATAGATCGTTGGTCTTCAACAGACTTTATAAAAATAGATTCTTTGATCTTAACCGGCTACAATTACACGAAAAACTTTCTTCCGCTAATCAAAGCACAAATTGATTCTTTGACCAGAGTTAATGCAAACATAGAAAAGGTTTGGATTAAAAAAGTAAAATCAACCTTAATTCCCGGAGCTATTGAGAATTCATATTTGCAGAAATATTCCTTGTTGGATTCCGTTTCCAGCATTGAAATTTTCGAGGATATGGTAGAGCTGTACAGAACGGGATATTTCAATTCGATGTCCGTCTCTTTCGAGCAAGAAGGCGATTCAACACGAATAAATTTTCAATATACGCGCACACCTATTATAAAGGAAATCGAAATATTTTCAGACGGGACAATGGATTCGTCCCACGCGAATTATCTACATCAGGAACTTCATAGCAAACCATTTAATGGCAAGATTGTCTTCGATGTGGTTCGAAAGATTATCGCTGATTATAAGAGACGAGGTTTAATTTTATTCAAATTAAAAAGTCACGAGTTCGATGTGGCAACAGGAAAATTAAATTTGGATTTTAATGCTGGCAGAATATTAAAAATTAATATTAGCAGCGAGACCAGCAAAACCGTTATTGATAGAGAGTTTAATATTGGTGTTGGAGACAAGTTACTCTATTCTGATTTAGAAGAAGGCCTAATGAGGCTTAGAGCAACCGGTCTGTTTGAAGATATATATTTAACAGTTGAACAAGACACAAGCGGAGTTACACTTAATCTGGACGTGAACGAAAAAATATCAAGCCTGATGAAAATAGGGTTTCTGGTGGACAACACTTACAACGCTCAGCTTGCTATAGACATCAGAGACGTTAATCTGCTCTACTCAGGGACCGAGCTTGGGCTCTTTCTTTTTGGTGGTGCCAGCAACAGAGCATATATTCTTGAGCACATATCTTACAGGATTCTTGATTCTTACTTTACGTACAAGTTAAGTGCATATTATAAATTCAATGATATTGATGTATATACCCAGACTACTTCTGAAACCAACAATACCTTTAGCAGCAATTATATCGGAAAATACAGACAGATTTTTTATGGCGGCGCACTTTCTCTTGGAACGCAGTTAGAAAAATTTGGGAAGCTCATATTTACAGGCAAGTATCAATATGATGAGGTAAAAAACAAAGAGGGCAACGCAGTGAGCCCATATGACACTAAAATTGTTAGCTTAAGAATCGGCGGCATCTTTGACAATCAAAACAGATATCCTTATCCCGAAGATGGTCTTTATTTCAACGGCTTTTATGAAACAGCACAACGCATACTAGGTGGTGACGAAGGTTACTTATTGTTTAGTGCAGACCTGAGATATTATCTCAAGCTTGCATCGAGACACGTTGTATCACCAAAACTACAAATTGGTTTTGGAGATAAAACACTTCCGATCAGCGAACAGTTTACCCTAGGTGGTTTGTATTCGTTTTTTGGTGCACACGAAAATGAGTTCAGGGGAAGACAGATTTTTCTCACTTCGCTGATGTATCAATATAAATTTCCATTCAAAATATTTTTTGATACTTATGCGTGGTTCAGATATGATATTGGATCAACCTGGGCAGAACAGGAACAAATAAGATTTAAGGATTTAAGACATGGAATTGGCGGTGCGATTTCTTTCGATACACCGGTTGGTCCGGCAGACTTTTCCATTGGCAGAAGTTTTATAATTAGTCAAGGTTTAAAGGAAAACTCTTTTGTTTGGGGAGATGTTCTTTTTTACTTTTCAATCGGACACGCAATTAGTTTTTAGTGCAGAAGCATGTCGCGGTAAGAAGTTGCAATTAGATCATCTTTTGAAATGAGCAAAAGATCAAGATAGAAATTACACTGTTCAAGTAACTTCGTGTTTCCGATAGAACCATCTTTATCGATAGCTTCTATTTCAACAAATGTTCCCAATCCTACAACATTGTCTAAATGAAACTTAACATTTTCAAGAAAGTAAATTTCTCTGTATTTATCTACCACCACAATAACACCAAGCGACCGCGTTAATATCTCCTTTAAGTTAGAATCAGGGCTGTTCTTATAGAGAATTACGCTGGATTTCTTAGGACCCTTCGCATTCTCTCTTTCATAATAAATAAGATGGTTTTCAATATTTCCTTCTCTTAGTTTCAAACGCCCCGAATAAACATTAAAGTATGTGTCAACTTGATGATCAATACCTATAAATTCTGCGTTGTTTAATTTTAATATTTCTCTAATCTTGTCAACTACGGCTGTTCTTGCTTTTATTTCGATATTGATGTGTGGCAACGTGGGTGATGTCCATGTTTAATCAAATAAATTTGGCAACTAAAAAATTTATGACTGTTTACGGTTTTCCACAGCTAATTTATAAAGCTCTAAATATTTCTCGGCAGATCGCGTCCAGCTAAAATCTAATTTCATTCCATTCGCTTGAATTTTTCTCCAGATATCTTTGTGCTTAAAAACATTAATAGCTCTCTCCACAGATTTGTAAAGCGCAAATCCGGAATAATCATAAAAAGAAAAACCATTCCCGTCTTTAAATCCATAATGATTTTGCTCGTCCCAGTCCTTTACTGTATCGGCGAGCCCACCAGTTTTTCTAACAATAGGCACAGTTCCATATTTCAAACTGTAAATCTGATTCAACCCGCAAGGCTCATATCTTGATGGCATCAAAAACATATCAGCGCCGGCCTCTATCAGATGAGAAAGCTCATTGTTATAACCGATGTATGTTCCGACCTTGCCGGGAAACAAGTTTGAAAGCTTACGGAACAACATTTCAAAGCGGTCTTCACCACTACCAAGAATTATCCATTGTGCATTAAGACCCATCAACTCATTTATAGAATCTGCAAAAATATCAAACCCTTTCTGCAGCACCATTCTCGATACAATTCCTATTAGGGGAATATTTTCATCCGGTTGGATTTCAAAGTGTTTGAGGAGAGATCTTTTATTCAAATATTTTCCGCTCAAATCGTTTATGGTATAATGATATGGTATGTGTTTGTCAGTTTCCGGATTCCAGAGAGCATAATCAACGCCATTGAGAATTCCGTACAAATCGTCTTCTCTCTGTCTAAGCGATGTTTCCAGACCAGCACCATATTCGGGTGTTAAAATTTCGTGTGCGTATGTATTGCTGACGGTATTTATTATATCGGCAAAGGATATTCCTGACTTCAAAAAAGAAACACCGCCGCTCTGCTCAACAAGCCCACCGGGATAAAATAGGCTTCCTCGAATCTCTGCACTAAAGAGAGTAGATTTTGAGAACAAACCCTGATAACCAATATTATGGATTGTTAAAAGTGTTGCTGTGTTGTCAAAAAGTCTGTCCCAGTTATAGTTGTCTTTAATAAATAATGGAAGCAGTCCTGTTTGCCAATCGTTACAATGCACCACATCGGGCGCCCATTGCAGTCGCTGCAAAGTTTCAATAACAGCTTTAGAAAACAAAATAAATCTTTCGTCTTCATCGGGGTCATTAGTGTAAATTATGTGTCGGTAGAAGTAATGTGGGCAGTCAACAAAGTAAACATCGATATCTGTATCAGGAAGCTTGCTTTTATGAATGTGAGCAGACCGCAACGTTCCATTAATTCGGATAGGCATTTCGCCAATTTCCCAGCTATACTTTAAACCATATTTATTCTCATCAATCAGAGAATATTTAGGGATGAAAATCTTAACTTCACAGCCAAGCTTAGAAAGTTCGGCAGGCAGAGAACC
>CAZLJI010000013.1:0-18858 GCA_964559565.1 uncultured Ignavibacteriaceae bacterium
AGAAAATAAATTCAGTATTCTTGCTCTCGGATTTTAAGCTGGCTTTAGTTAAAAGACAGCTTTCTATTCCTCATTTAAAAAAGTAACGGTCATCACTCCTGCACAATACAGAAACGACACCCGAAAAGAAAAAGTTACGTAAATTTTATTCCGAATCTACCTATCGGCAGACATGTTTGTGTTGGGATCTGAATTAATCCTCAATTGTGTAGAGACGGGTCGTTGACCCGTCTCATTTTCATTTGAGACGTCCCACCGAAACGTCTCTACATAGTTAATTATAATATTGTAATGATAAGGATTCCTAGTAAAGGTCAAAACCCAAACTTGAAATCAACACTTGACGCCCAGCCGCTGAAGCTTGCATTTGAAAAATCTGCATACTTCACTCCGGATGCAAAGCGATAACTTCCCGAAAGACCAACTGCGAACCAATCTATAATTCTATAATTAATTGAAGCACCGGGTTCTGTTATGAAGAAATAATCAAGACCACCGAGATTTTCATAATCGGTACGACCTGCACCGATCATCATCATTCCTGTTAAATAGAATTTATCAGACAGATCATATTTATATATTAGCTCAGCACCGCCATAACCAAAGTGCAGTTCATCTTGACCTTCCTGGTTGATGTATGAACCTCCGAGCTTATCAGGAATCAATCCGTGACCGACTAATCCAATACTAAAATTATTATTAATATTATAACCTGCTCTAATTCCGCCGAAGAGTCCCCAGCCGCCGTTTAAAGTCGCTGTTTTTGCAATCAGATCAGCATAAAAATGGTTCGGGTCATTATTTCCCCGTGGGGCGAAGGAAATATCCTGTGCTGATAACTGAACAGTGATAAATGTAACAAATAACGCAAATACAAAATTTCTAGACATTGTGTGTCTCCTTTTTTTATTTAAAATTACGTCGCAAAAGTATCTTGTATTTTAGGTTAAATCGTTCTTATCGATGGGATAGAACTGTAATTACGTTCTTTACAATGGGTAAATACTATTGTTTGTGATGTATCGCATAAATTGTCAGGAGAAACAATCTCAGTTTTCAGATGCGTGATACTGGATGCCGGATACCGGATGTTTGAATTAATATCTCATATTTTTTATTGCAGATAACGATATTAAATATTATTTACCGTAATCCTGTTCTACCTAATCCCCTTTCCAACAAATAAATCAAAACTCACACTTACTTTACAAAAGTGTTGAAGTCTTTCATTTTATTGTTTATCTTTTGAATAAACTAAAGGAAGGCTGCAATGAAAAGATTATTACCGTTCACAATAATTTTATCTTTTACTTTTATCCGAGCTCAAACTTTCGAATGGGTTGAAATTGCACCGCTCAATTATCAACTTAATCCAACCTATTTACACAGTGCAGTTGCAATTGATAATTCAGGGAATCCTGTTTGTGCAAGACTTGTAAACTATCACCAGATCTATGGCTCCACTATATACGGTGATATAAAATTTGAGAAACGAAATCCTTCGGGTATGTTGTTATGGGAGAGAACCATTTATGGAAAAGTTGATGTTTCTGAAATAATTATCGATACAGGAAACAATATAATCTGCCTCGGTACATTCAGAGATTCTGTGGTGCTAGGCACAACAACACTTTATCAAACAGAATTAAACCAAAACAGTTTTATCTTTAAAACAGATGACACGGGAAATTTTCTCTGGGTATTAGACGCAACG
Source organism: uncultured Ignavibacteriaceae bacterium (assembly GCA_964559565.1). Taxonomy (GTDB): domain Bacteria; phylum Bacteroidota; class Ignavibacteria; order Ignavibacteriales; family Ignavibacteriaceae; genus IGN2. The sequence goes on from CAZLJI010000013.1 coordinate 1,715, forward strand.
TCATTCGCCCCCCAATACAGCATTCTCACTGCGCTGGAATTAAAGTCTTCAAATAATATTTTGATCGGTGCTACAAATTATAACATCAATGCAAACATTTATGAGTTCAATCCTGAAGGAAACCTGGTTTCAACAATTCTGCAGACTAATATTGGAACTGTAAGCGATATTAGTGCTGACGATTCGCAAAATATCTGGGTTACAGGTTTTACTTTCGACGGTCCGGCTTCATTTAGCGGTTTAGATACTATTGCACCTTTTGACTACAACGAATACATTGTTAAATACAGCCCGGCCGGAACTGCTCAGTGGGTAAATTTTATTGAGGATATTACTGCCCAAGATTTCAATATTGAAACAGATGCTTTTGGCAATGGATACTTAAGTGGAAATATTTTTATTGAAACAAACTTCGGTAATCTTGTTGCACACGGTCCACAGTGGGTTTATGATTTTTTTGTGACGAAGATTGACCCCAACGGAAACTTCCTCTGGCTTAACGAAATTCCACCCGGCAATAGTACCGGTGATGCAACCGTTGGCAATTCAAATTTTCTATTCAGTGATTCCAATGGCAATACTTATCTGACTGGTTTCTTCAGAGGCACGGTTAATTTCGAAAACGGATTGATTCTTAACACGGTAGTGGCTAACAATGATTTATTTGCTCTCAGCTACAATGCTGATGGGATTATTCAATGGGTAAAAGCAGCAGGCAGCAATAATTACGATAACGGAAGCAGCATTGCATGCGATACCGACGGAAATATCTATCTCTCAGGAATCGTTGGTGAAAACTCTGTATTTGATACAATCACGTTCGCCGGCAACTACCTGAATATTTTTCTTGCGAAATTGAAAGCCGGCAGTGTTGTTTCAGTTAAAGACAATTTAAACGGAAGCACGCTTAGTAGTTTTACTCTTTACCAAAATTACCCCAATCCGTTCAATCCAACAACGAAAATTGGATTTCGAATTGCGGATTTCGGATTTGTATCTTTAAAAGTTTATGATGTGCTGGGAAATGAAATCGGCACACTTATTAACGAAGAAAAGTCTGCAGGAATTTACGAAGTCAATTTTGATGCTTCTAGATTACCAAGCGGTTTGTATTTCTATACATTAAATGCAGGTGGTTTCTCAGAAACAAAAAAGATGATACTTCTTCGCTAATCCATTTCGGTGGATAAGCCCTTATTCATAAATTTTTTATAAAGGAGATTTGATGGTTAAAGACGCCTGGTTAAGGCGTCTTTTTTATATTCACTACTCCATTGTTACACTAAGCTTTTTGATAGATACTCAACAGCCTCTGTCAATTGCGTCTGATGAATTCCCGTTTCTGCACACTTTTACTTGCTGAACATTAATTGTTGTTCAGAATCCTGCCTGTCATATAATGTTTCTACCATGCAAAATATTTAAGAAGTGCTTGCGCTAAATCACATTATATATTTATACGAATTATAAAAAAAATCTCAGGAGGAGTGAAATGGAAGCGAAAGATTATGTGGGCTTAACCCTTTTTGCAGTTTGTACAGTTGCTGCTTTTATTGTCGGGATTGCGACTGATAATAAAATTGTAATTATGGCCGGCTACATTTTCGTCGTGATGACTCAAATAGCTTACCTTATCGCATACACAAAGACAATTAAAAAGGAAGTGGACAGCATAAAAGAATTGCTAATCAAAAAGTGATCTTTTTTATTAAAGTAAAAAAGAAACTCTCATCTTCTATGCTTTTATTTCAATTAGTTTAATTGATGCTAAAAATAAGAAGGTTAAAAATGAAAATTCAGCTTACAACTTTTTGTGGTTTAGTCTTATCGGCGATTTTAAACTTGTGTATATATCCTCAGGAGACGGTGACAGATTACGACGGCAATGTTTATCATACTGTTTCTATCGGTGAACAAGTCTGGCTGCAGGAAAACCTAAAATCACTTCATTACAGCGATGGTACGGAAATTCCCGGAGTAGTTGCATACAATAATGATGATAGTCTCGGCGCAATCTATGGCTTGCTCTATCCATGGAACGCCGCTATGAACAACTCCATTACTCCGGGAGCTCAGGGTGTTTGTCCTTGCAACTGCCACGTTCCAACCGATCAGGAATGGACAATTCTTGAAAATTATTTGGGTGGTTCTTCTGTTGCCGGTGGCAAAATGAAAGAAGCCGGAACCGAACATTGGCAATCACCAAATACCGGGGCAACAAACAGTAGCGGATTTACCGGATTACCTGCAGGGGAATTCGATGCTTATTACAACCCGAACAAATTCTGGTTGCTGCATCTTGCTGCTGTATTCTGGACATCAACACAATCAAATCAGTCACAAGCCTGGGAAAGATATTTATTACATGATAATGCCGCCAGCGGAAGACTTGCCTGGTATAAAGTTATGAAATATTCAATCCGGTGTATCAAGGATTCTCCGACAGGAATTGAAAACGAAACGAATAATAATTATGAGTTTCGGCTTCATCAGAATTACCCCAATCCATTTAATCCGTCGACAAAAATTTCTTATCAAATTCCGGAACTAAGTTTTGTAACACTAAAAGTTTATGATGTTTTGGGAAATGAAATAGCAACCATTGCTAATGAAGAAAAACCTGCAGGGGCTTATGAGATTAACTTTACTATGGCAGGACTACCAAGCGGTTTGTATTTCTATACATTAACTGCGCATAATTTTTCTCAGACCAGGAAAATGATTTTACTCAAATAACTTTAATGAAAAAAAATTGGAAACACTCTCTCTTAAAAATTCAGTTTATTACTTTTTAATAAATGTACTAATTTTCTTTTCTGTAGATATTTTATCACAAACAATTCCGATAAAGCTGGAAAGAAATAAAACTATAATTCCTGTAACCATTGACGATGTAGGTCCGTTAAAAATTCTTTTTGATTCCGGAATGTCATTCGACGGTCTGATGATTTATAATCCTGATTTCAAAGATTCAGTAAAATTGAGGAAGGCAATACAGGTTAAATTACCCGGTGCTGGCGGTGGAGAACCATCAACAGCATTAATGGATGATTCAGCCTCTTTCTTTGTCGGCGATGTTGAATTTAAAAATCAAAAAGTCATCGTACTGCAAAATGATATCTACAAAGGATTCCCAACTGACGGCATAATAGGTTATTCTATATTGGGTCACTATGCAGCGGAAATTGATTATGATAAAAACTTAGTGACTCTTCATGATTCAAAAAAAATAAACCCGGATAACAGCTGGGAAAGAATACCCCTGTATTTTAAAAACAATACTATTCCTTGGATCGATATTTCAATATCTGTAAAAGGCGAAGAACCAATTAAACTTTCAACTTATATTGATTATGCTGCGGGGGATGAAGTCGTTTTGCTCAAACGACAGGAAGTGAAATTTACTCTGCCGGATAATTTAGAACCAGTTCTTTTGGGTCGTGGATTAAGCGGGGACATTTATGGTGAAAAAGGAAGTATATCAAAATTAATTATCGGTTCATATGAATTGGATGAAGTCACTGCAATGGTAGCCCCGGCTGAAATTCGCTCAAAGCAAATTGGTGCAGAGCCATTGTAGGTAATGGTGCACTGAGAAGATTCAATATAATTTTTAATTATGATAATAAGATGCTTTACATAAAGCCCAATAAATATTTCAAGGAAAAGTTCGAATAAAAAAAATTCTTAAGAAATGGACTTATTCATTATACAAAATCAGCGTTGAATAAATTGATAAATAAAAAAACAAATTGAAAGGGGTGCGAATATTAATATGAATTTAAAAAACAATATTAAAGTGTTGTGTCTGTTCTGCACGTTTTTGTTTTCAGGCTGGACTTCATTTGCCAACAATATAGCTGTTAGTAACGTTAGCCTTGTCAATCAGAACACAGCAGAGCATTACATCATGATAAGTTTTGATATCAGCTGGGAAAATTCATGGAGAACATCGACTTCGCCAAATAATTGGGATGCTGCATGGGTTTTTATAAAATACCGGATAGGTACAGGTGCCTGGAAACATACATGGCTCAATAATGTTGGGCACGTCAATCCAGAGGGCTGTACGATATCTGCAGGCTTGCTCAAACCAGATTCGGCATTTAACCAAAATACTAACCCGGGACTTGGAGTATTTATCTATCGTACAACAGACGGTTCAGGATTATTTTCAAACACAGGTGTACAGCTTCGATGGAATTACGGCGCAAACGGATTAAATGAAAATGATATCGTTGATATTCGGGTATATGCATTGGAAATGGTTTATGTACCCGAGGGAAACTTTTATATCGGCAGCGGTGGTAATGAAACAAGTGCGTTTTATAAATACCCTCTTACAGCTGATCCATATTTAATTAACAGCGAAGCCGAAATAATTGTAGGAACTGCAAATGATAACCTTTACTATTCAAATTCCACTTATGGGGGTGACAGACTTGGACCTATCCCGGCTGATTTTCCAAAAGGTTATCGAGCATTCTATTGTATGAAGTATGAAATAAGCCAACAGGGATTTGTAGATTTTTTGAATAGTCTAACATTATCTCAGGCTTCCCAACATTTTCAAAATTTTGGTTCATCAAACAGGTATGGTATTTCGGTATCAAGTGGAGTTTACAGCACCACGAATCCTTTTGTTGCTTGCAGCTACATAAATTGGTCTGATCTGGTCGCATATCTTGACTGGTGTGGAATGCGTCCGCTCACAGAATTAGAATTTGAAAAATCCTGCAGGGGAACATTGGTGCCGGTTCCCAATGAATATGCATGGGGGACAACAGGAATAACAACTAATCCATACACTCTAATTAATAATGGTGCATACGACGAAAATATCTCGGCTAATTACAGCGCATCAAATGGTAATGCTGCATATAATTTAACTACACCATACAGTGGAAACATTAATGGACCACTGCGTGCAGGTATTTTTGCAGGCAATATTAACAACACAGGAAGAGTAACCGCCGGGGCAACATATTACGGTATAATGGAAATGAGCGGCAATTTGCTTGAACATTTTGTAACTGTAGGAAATCCTACGGGCAGATTATTTACAGGTGAGCATGGCAATGGTGAGCTAGGTGCTTCAGGATATGCGGATGTAGTTAACTGGCCCCCTGCTTCTTCACTTGGGGCTGGTTTCCGCGGAGGATATTGGTTTTATTATGCCTGGTACTTGCGAGTTTCCGAAAGAAGTGGTGCAGCAGGAACTGATCCTGCACGCTACAACTCCGACGGTGGTCGCGGTGGACGTTCTGCACCCTGATTTTAGTTGTTGCATAATCAAACAATAAAAATGATGTTAAATATTAAAAAATGAATCTACCAATTTAAAAGAGGAGGAGATAGAAGAAATGAATTTATATAAAATATTTTTCTTGTTGATATTACCAATTCCATTTTCTATTTACGCACAGTATCTCGGTGGAAATGGCAGAGGCGATGTCTCAATTATTCTGACAAATGTTCCACTACCTGTAGAAGAAGCCGCCAACTCTTTGCCAACCAAGGCTGAGCTCGCCCAGAATTATCCAAACCCGTTTAATCCATCTACAAAAATAAAATTCATTATTCCATCGGTAGAGACGTCCCGGCGAGAAGTCTACACAACTTTGAAAGTTTACGATGTTCTGGGAAACGAAATCGCAACCCTTGTCAACGAAGAAAAACCAGCCGGAACTTATGAAGTTGAGTTCAACACGAACATTTATTCCGGTAAAGCCCGGAATCTTCCTAGCGGAGTATATCTCTACAGACTTCAAGCAGAAAACTCTGTTGAAATAAAGAAGATGTTGTTGATTAAATAATGTTTTTTAATATTAATTTAAAGGAGAATTGAAATGCTGAACAAAATACTTTTTTACTTAATGATTGGATTTTATTTTTTTAATATCCCGGTTCTCGCTCAGTATCAAAATGTTATGGTCGGAAACACAATACAACAATATGAGCCAAATGAGCCTTCAATTGTAATAAATCCATATAATACAAATCATATCCTGGTTGGATCAAATACTGATAATTATTACTACTCAATCGATGGTGGGATGAGCTGGCAACATGGTGTTCTTACTTCGACTTTCGGTGTCAATGGCGATCCTTGTGTGTTAGCTAATGAGGATGGCTATTACTATTTCCACCTTGTACCGTATGGAAGTCGGATAGTTTGTCAAAAAACTTCCGCGTTATCCGGGGTTTGGTCAAATGGCTCATACACAGGTTTAAACGGTACTAAAGAAAATGATAAAGAGTGGGCTGTAGTAAATCAAAATGATGGAAACATTTACGTTGCATGGGCTCAGTTTGATGATCACGGAAGCATTAATCCAGAAGATAGTTCAGAAATTCAACTATCTCGTTCCACTGATGGAGGCATAACCTGGGATACTCCGGTTGTTATCAGTGAACGGAAAGGGAATGCACAGGCAGGAAATTATAGTGATCATTCCCCAATGCCTGCAATCGGACCAAACAATGAAATATATGTCACTTGGTGGAGCCCGGAAGGCCTCATGTTTGACAAATCTACAGATGGTGGTATTACCTGGCCAGGAGATGATGTCAACGTCTCGGGTTTTCATATTGACTGGCTGGTATTCAACGTCCCAGGGGTACCAATTGTTCCTGGCTTTCCAATAATTAATTGTGATCTTAGTTTCAGCGAGCATAGGGGAAATATATATATCTGTTGGACAGATGAACGAAGTGGTTATCAGGACACTGATATCTGGTTAGTCAAGTCTACAGATAATGGTACAAATTGGTCTGATCCCATACGGGTCAATAACGATCCTCCCGGCAAGCACCAGTTTTTTGCGTGGATGACAATTGATCAGACAAATGGCAATTTGTATTTCTTATTTTATGATCGGCGTAACTATACAAATCTTCAAACAGATGTTTTCATGGCTGTATCAAGAGATGGAGGCGATTCGTTTATAAATTTCAAAGTAAGCGAAACTCCATTCACACCATCTCAATATAATTTTTTAGGTCATTATAACGGCGTTAGTGCACATAATAATGTTGTGCGCCCTGTTTGGACCAGAATTGATAATAATTACCCCAGTTTGTGGACAGCGCTTGTGGATAGTGTAACTTCGGTAGAAGAATATCATGATCAAAGTATAGTATTGAACTATACACTTTTTCAAAATTATCCGAACCCGTTTAATCCATCTACAAAAATAAATTTCACCATTCCATCAGTAGAAACGTCGCGGCGGGACTTCTTTACAACTTTGAAAGTTTACGATGTTCTGGGAAACGAAATCGCAACCCTTGTCAACGAAGAAAAACCAGCCGGAACTTATGAGGTCAACTTTACAGGAGAAGGGCTGCCGAGCGGTTTGTATTTCTATACACTTACTGTCCATCCTTCGACGGGCTCCTTTACTGGGCAGGCAGGACAAATTTTTTCTGAAACAAAGAAAATGGTACTGTTAAAATAACAATCGTCTTTTAACCTGGTTGTTACTTTAGATTAAACAGGACAAGCAGGACTAACCTGTATCAATTGAAAATATATAAAAATCTTTTTTGTCTTTAATTCCAGATCGAATTGATCCTAAAAATAAGGAGGTCAAAAATGAAATACAGAATTCATCGCTTTGAGATTAATATGAAAGAAGATCAGGCAAAGCTCGAACTATTTCTGAATAAACTTGAAGGCGAGGTTGTGTCAATTATCCCGAACGTTACCCCGACATTATTGATTTTGGGCGGGAGTGCCAAGATTGATTTTCTGCTTATTGTTGAAAAGATAAAATAATTCCTAATTGCTTTGATCTGAATCAATATAAATAATTAATCCTTGGTAAAATTTTTATGAAACAAAAAATGAATAAGCTGGCTCTTGGTGTTTCTTTCAGCTTTGCCGGTGGAGCCATAGTGGGAATTATCATTGGTCTGTTTACAAAAGATATTGCCGTATGGTTGGCCGTTGGTGTCGGATGCGGTATTGCATTCTGTGCCGGAATCGACGGAATGCTGGAACAGCAATCCAAACAATTGCAGAAATCAGACTAACATTGGTTATAAAAGCTAGGTCCTTAACGCGTGTTTTTTCCGACCTGTGGAGAGAGAAATCTAATCTAATTGCTTGCTGTTAATTGAGTCTAATCTGGATTTTCAATTAGGTTTGGTTTCAAAATAAATTTTAAATCTGCCTGAAGAATTTTTATGAGGTCCTGGTATTGAGACGAATTCAAACAGATCGGGCTGGATTTTAACAATGATGAAGAATTTCGGGCTTACGACAAAAAATATAAATCGCTCCGTAACTTTGACGATAAAACAAAATTTATAGAACATTCCGTTAAACTAAAAACTGAATCTTAAATGCTCAAGAATATCGAATTTTGAAGTTTAATCTTAAGATTTTTCTCACTTTAATTAATGATACAATCGCGGGTGAATAAATCAGATTTTAATCCTGAAAATATTCTTAAAACTTTAAATTCTTGTTTTTAATTGTAACCAACATTAGCTTTTGTAGGCAAACATTTACATAAATTCAGTTTGTTGTGGTTTATAAATGAAATTAGGTTTTATTACCGATATCCATGAAGATGTTCAGAACCTTGAGAGAGCCCTCTCAGTTTTATCAAATGAAAAATGTGATGCAATAATTTGTCTTGGCGATATTGTTGGTTTTACAATTCCTTTTTATCGATATATCGAGACAAGGGATGCTGAAGAATGTATTCGCTTAGTAAGAAAAAACTGTTCTGTTGTTGTAGCCGGCAATCACGATCTTTATGCTGTAAGAAAAATACCACATCATAAATTCGGTTTTGATTACACGGAAAGCTGGTATGAACTCGATTATGAAGCACGTGCAAAAAAGGCAAGGAACAGGATCTGGCTTTATGAAGACAACGAATTAAAATGTCATCTTGGTGATGATGCAAAAGAATACCTTAGAAGTTTAAATGAAATTGAAATAAGGGAATTTGATAATATAACTTTTTTGTTTTCGCATTTCTGCTTTCCTGATTTTACCGGTTCAGCAATTTATTTTCCGCGTGAGCCATTCCATCTCGCCAAGCATTTTGATTTTATGAGGGAGTATAACTGTTTAATAAGTCTATCCGGTCATGGTCATCCGGAAGGGGTAATTATGGTTGATCAAAATAATTTTTATTCATCCGGATTTGGAAATCATAAACTTATTGACGACCCTCAATGGATTGTGTTGCCTTGTGTTGCAAGAACAAGCAGGTTAAACGGCATTACCGTTTTAGATACGTCAGAAAAAGAATTTAAAGCGATATCATTTAATTCATATCCGGGCAAGTAAATGAAAAAGCAAAATCCGGTTTCAAAAGGTATTACTTATGTAAAGGTTCTTTTCCCAACGCTGATGACTATCGGTTTATTCATTGTGGCGCTTTTCTGGGTGGTCATTCCGCAGATTGAAAAGATTATCCTCGACCGCAAACGCGAAATGCTTCGTGAACTTACATATTCTGCCGAAAGTATGATAAATAACTGGTACAGACTCGAAATGAGCGGCAAGCTTAACAGAAGTCAGGCACAGGAATCTGCAGTTGATCAGATCAAAACACTCCGATACGGAGATGAACTTAAAGATTATTTCTGGTTAACTGATCTCCATCCTACAATGCTTACTCATCCATATCGCCCGGATCTTAACGGGAAAGATCTTACCGAAGTTTATGACTCGCGTAATAAAAAATTGTTTGTCGAGATGGTCAATGTTGTTAATGAAAAGGGTGAAGGCTTTGTAGATTATATGTGGCAATGGAAAGATGATTCGACTAGAATCGTCCCAAAGCTTTCTTATGTAAAAAAGTTTGAACCCTGGGGATGGGTTATCGGAACGGGAATTTACATTGAAGATGTAAAAGAGGAGATAGCACAAATTGAAAAAAATATAATAACCATTTCAATTCTAATTACTGTACTCAGCTCATTATTTATTTTTTACACAGCATTTCAAAACTATCAAAGTGAAAGAAAAAGAAGAATTGCAGAAGCTGAATTAAGTGAATCACGTGAAAGATACCGTATGCTCGTTGAAGCTTCAGGCGAAGGGCTTATAATGATCCTTGAAAATCAGCAGGTATTCTTTAATAAGGCAGCTTACAATTTGCTTGGCTATGAAGACGGCGATAACGAATTAGATCTTTCTAAAATATTCAGCCGCTTTCCGGATTCCAAAAACTTCGACTTCAAAAACCTGCGGAGACAAAATGACTCTGATGCAACAGAACAGCTTGAAGCAGAATTACTAAAGAAAAATGGGGAGAAGATTGATACCTTCCTGGTAATATCCCCAATAAAATTTCTTAATAGCAGCGGTGTTGTGATCAGCGTAAAAGATATCAGCCGTTCCAAGGAAATTGAGGAGGCGCTTGATTATACTAAGGAAAAATATCTCGCCTTAACCAGTCAACTTACAATAGGTGTTTTCAGAGCCTCACCGGATAGCAATGCGCGGTTTACTGAGATCAACCCGGCGTTAAAAAATATTCTCGGTATTAAAAACAACGAAGAATTAATAGGTGGTTCAATATTCGACTATTTTACGGATAGAGCTTTACCGGATTTAATCATAGATAGCTTAATTAATCAAGGTTTCATCAAAAACAAAGCCGTTCAGCTTAAGAAAAGCAGTGGAATAATAATTACAGTTTCGTTATCTGCAGTTATGGTTAAAGATGTGCAAGGCAGACTAATTTCCATTGATGGAATTATAGAAGACATATCCGAACAGCGAAGAACAGATATGGATAAAGAAAAGCTGATTTTTGATCTGCAGACATCCGTTCTTACGCTCTCTCAAAGGATTGCAGACTTCGTAAAAGAACTGCATTCCTGTTCTCACAACGCTCCGATTAGTGAAGCAATAAAAATTATGACCTCCAACAACTGCAATGCTATTCTTGTGCTCGGAAGTAACGGAGAAGAAATCGGATTTGTTACGGATCGTGATCTCCGCGAACGTGTAATTTTTCCTTCAGTTGACCTGGGGGAACCTGTTTATAAAGTTATGAGCTCGCCGATTTATTCTATCAGCCCAGCTTCAACAATATATGAGGCACTCGTTAAATTCCGCAAAAAGAATATAAGACGCCTGGTAGTGAAACGGCCAGACAATTCAATTGCAGGTATTTTGACCATTGACGATATTTTTAATGCTTCATATACAAACTTCCTTTTCTTTATACAGAATATTGAAAATGCTGAATCAGCAAATAAAATATCTCTATACAGGGATCAGCTATTAATCCTTGTAAGAAGTTTAATCGAATACAACACAAACATTCAAAGCATTACTAATTTCATTACCCTGATTGCCGATGCAATAACAAAACGCATAATTGAGCTGGCAATAAAAGAAGCAGGTATGCCCCCGGCTAAGTTTACATTTATTGCAATGGGTAGTGAAGGCAGAGAAGAGCAGACTTTAGCAACTGATCAGGACAATGCAATTATTTATGAGGACATCCCTCCTGAAAAAGAGGAAGGAGTAAGACAATATTTTAACCGGCTTGGAGAACTAATTTGTGATAATCTTGCAGCAGCCGGATACCGATACTGCAAGGGCAACATAATGGCCAAGAACAATAAGTGGTGCCAGCCGTATTCTGCCTGGAAGAGATATTTTACAGAGTGGGTAACTTCTTCAAACCCTAAGGATCTTCTTGACATAAAAATCTTTTTTGATTTTCGTAATGTTTACGGAGATGAAGAACTTTCTTCTCAGCTTCAGAATCATATTCATCATGTTACGGCAAGCTTTAATACGTTTTTCATTTATATGAGTGAAAGTGTACTAAACATAAACATTCCTGACAATATGCAGAAGCTTAAAGCTCCTGTCGATGCAAAACTATTACTCCTGCCTGTAGTTGATTTTGCGCGGTTATACTCAATAAAACAAAAGCTTAATGAAACGAATACTTACCGGAGACTCGAAGCATTAAACGAAAAAGGTATTCTTTCAGGCGCAGTTTATAAAAGTATTTCTTACTGCTATAATTTTTTAATGCGCCTTAGATTAAAACATCAGGTAGATTGTTACGATATCAATGTTGAAATTGACAATATAATTAATCCAGCCGATCTGACGCAGGTTGACAAACAGCTTCTTAAAAGTTACCTGGATGTTTTGGAGGATTTTACGAATAAAATAAATATGGATTTCAAAGGATCAAAATCATTATAACAATTCTTTTTTAGGTTAAATATTCCTGTAGTTCATTTTTGAAATGTAGCCTTATTCCTCTAATTTTCAGTAGCATTTTGTTTTAAATTTTCTTGTGGGGAAACCTTCATCTAATCAATACAGGAGAGATTATGGGCATTCAGGCAAATCGTGTTTCGGAAATCCTCGGTTCGGAAAAATTTAAAGATCTTGTTAAAAAAAGATTAAAAGTATCCCTCTCTTTGACTGCGCTTATGCTGATTGTTTACTTCGGTTTTATGCTTACCATTGCCTTTTATAAAGAACTGCTTGCCGTAAAAATCGGTGGACACATATCAATCGGATTACCAATTGGTATTGGTGTCATCGTGTTTGCCTGGTTACTAACAGGTTTTTATACTCGCTGGGCTAACAATAAATACGATAAAGCAGTCCGCGAACTTCGTAATGAAATATTAGAAAAGTAACTGTTAATTCATCTCATTAACCAAACAGACTTTAGGAGAATTTTTAGTGGGAACTATTGAAACTACACTGGGACAGGTAAATGTCGCTTCGATCATGATTTTCTTTTCGTTTGTAGCAATTACCCTGGGCATCACTTATTGGGCTGCAAAAAAAACAAAAACAACATCCGAGTTTTATGCGGCTGATAGAAACATTTCCGGTTTCCAGAACGGTTTGGCACTATCAGGAGATTATATGAGTGCCGCTTCTTTTTTGGGAATTGCAGGAATGGTTTCTTTAAAAGGTTATGACGGCTTGATTTATTCAATTGGATTTTTAGTCGGCTGGCCGCTCGTAATGTTTTTAATTGCTGAACCTTTAAGAAACCTCGGCAAGTTTACATTTGCTGATGTTGTATCTTTCCGGTTAAGGCAGAAGCCTGTAAGAATTGCCTCCTCTGTTGGTTCTATGATGACAATTGTGTTTTATCTTATTGCTCAGATGGTCGGTGCCGGGTCATTAATAAATATTTTATTTGGGTTGCCGTATGAAGCAGCAATTATTATAGTCGGACTGGTTATGATATCTTATGTAATTTTCGGAGGAATGCTGGCAACTACCTGGGTGCAGATAATAAAAGCAGTACTGCTTTTATCAGGTGCAACATTTCTTGTTATAATGACACTGTCAAATTTTGGAATGAACCCTATTTTACTTTTTGAACAGGCTGCTGATAAATATGGCGATGCTGTTCTTTCACCCGGTGGGTTTGTAACTAATCCATGGGATGCCATATCTCTTGGGCTTGCATTAATTTTAGGAACAGCCGGGTTGCCGCATATTTTAATGAGATTCTTTACGGTGCCCGATGCCAGGCAGGCTAGAAAATCCGTTTTCGTTGCAACGGGTTTCATCGGTTACTTTTATATCTTAACTTTTATTATTGGTTTTGGTGCAATGGTATTAGTTGGCCAGGATGTTGTGAGTTATTTTGATAAGGGTGGTAATATGGCAGCATTACTGCTGGCAGAATCTGTTGGTGGACAATTTTTTCTTGGATTTATTGCCGCAGTTGCATTTGCAACGATACTTGCTGTGGTTGCAGGGTTAACACTTTCAGGTGCTTCAACTTTATCACACGATCTTTACGTTAATGTTATTAAAAAAGGAAAAACAGATGAAGCCGGCGAAGTAAGAGTTGCACGTATTTCTACTTTAATGATTGGCGCTCTTGCTATCATCCTCGGACTTACGTTTAAAGGACAGAATGTTGCGTTTATGGTTGGTCTTGCATTCGCAATTGCTGCAAGCTCTAATTTTCCATCTCTGCTGTTATCAATACTATGGAAAAAATTTACTACCAAAGGTGCTGTGGCAAGCATAATTACAGGGGCAAGCTTATCTGTAATATTAATAATCTTAAGCCCCACTGTCTGGGTAGATATTATGGGAAATGAATCCGCCATCTTCCCGTTGAAGAATCCGGCGTTGATTTCGATGAGTGCATCTTTTCTTGCGGCATTTATTTTTTCTAAATTAACTAAGGAAAAAAGTGCAGAGGAAAAATTTGAAGATGAAAAACTCCGCACTTACCTTGGTATTGGCGCTGAATAAAAACAACAACCGAGATCCTTCGGAATTGGATATTACCTTGTTGCATTAATCCCGAAGGATTTTCTTTAACCAAAATACCATTAATGACCTGAAGGGAAATTAATATGAAAAAAATATTACTTCTTCTTTGCTCTCTCCCCGCTTTACTTTTTTCACAAACAGACAAACAATCCTTTGGAATTTCTTTTTCCGGTTTTGTTAAAACGGATATCTTTTATGATACAAGGCAGCCAGTAACAATAAGGGAGGGTCATTTTTTATTATACCCCCAGGATGAAAATTCAGATGTTAACAATAATGACATTAATGATAAATCATCATTTAATATCCTTTCTATTCAATCACGCGCTAATGCAAAAATAACCGGCCCCGAAGTAATTGGGGCAAAACCATCCGCAGTGCTCGAGGGTGAATTCTTCGGAACTTCTGATGCTGATATAAACGGATTTAGACTGCGGCATGCATTTGTAAAGCTTGACTGGGTAGAAACATCCCTGCTTGTTGGACAGACCTGGCATCCTATGTTCATTATTGAAATGTTCCCCGGAGTTGTCTCTTTTAACACAGGCGCACCGTTCCAGCCATTCTCAAGAAACCCGCAGATTAGGTTTACTTACTCAATTGATAAAATAAAGTTGATGGCTGTCGCAGCAAGTCAGCGTGATTTTACCAGTAATGGTCCAAATGGTTTTACGAGTACATATTTGCGTAACTCCGTTGTTCCAAATCTTGATTTTCAAATTCAATATTCAAGCAAAGAAATTTTTGCCGGGGCGGGTATTGATTATAAACAACTTACACCCAGAATTGTTACAACTGAAAATATTAAGACTGATAATACAGTATCATCACTGGCTTTTACAGGCTTTGCCAAGCTTAGTTTTGAACCGGTAACTTTTAAATTACAGGGTGTTTATGGCGGCAATCTTGCAGACCATATTATGCTTGGCGGTTACGCAGTTAAATCGGTAGACACACTCACCGGCGTTGAAGAATATACTGCATTAAAGTGCTTTTCAGTTTGGGGAGAAATCTCTGTCGGTAAAGATATTGAGTACGCTGTTTTTGCAGGCTATACAAAAAGTCTGGGAGCTGATGATAATATTGTTGGCGCATATTACGGTAGGGGAACAAATATTGAAAATGTTTTCCGTGTTTCGCCGAGAGTGCAGTTCAACTTTGGCAGCTTAAGGTTCTCAACTGAGCTTGAATATACCTCGGCTGGTTACGGAACACCGGACAATCTTAATAAAGGAAAAATAGATGCCGTAAAAACTTTTACAAACCTCCGGATTCTTGGGGCAGTTTATTATTTCTTTTAGTTAAGATTATATCTCTGTTCGACTGCAACATTTTTGTTGATCCGGCAACTGCCAGAAAACAATCTCTGATGCCGGTTGCTGGATACCGGATTCCGGATTTGCAATGTCATTGCGAGCTCGAATTTATTCGGGCGAAGCAATCTCTGATACTGGATACTGGCTACCCCATTGTCATCCCGAGCCTGTCGAAGGCTGAATGTTATGATGTCAGATTCCGGATTAAGAGTATGAGTGGGAGTAAGAATATGATCAAGAATTAAAATCAACAACCAACATCCCATTTCCAAAATTTAAACTCCAGAAGTAATTTTCGGATGATGAAAATAATTGAACACACACCCCGAAAGCTTACTCTCAGAGATTCCACAGGATGCTTGTGGCTATTCGGATTTTTCTTTGTTGCAATTGCCGGGACTTTTATTGTCGGACTGATGGGGGCAGCTACAAATCTTTATGCGCTGAATGATTTTGAAAGAATTGCTATCTGGATTGTCTCGCTATCCGGTGTTGCTGCGGGTATCTGGATTATCTACAGTCACCCGGGAGTTTATGCACACGTTGATAAAAGCACAAACAGCGTAACTATAAACCGCAAAGGTCTGATGAGGAACGTAACCGAGACTTACAGGCTTAGTGAAATTGCCGATGTTGTATTGGATGAAACCACTGACTCCGACGGCGACCCTTTTTACAGAATTGCTTTGAAACTAAACCGCGATAAGCAGGTGCTTCTTTTCTCTACCGGTCTGCACGATAAAGAAGGTCAGCAGAAAAATGTTGAGTTGATAAATGAGTTTCTAAAAAAATGATAACCTGTAAAAACTGTAACAATCAATTTGAAGGACTGTTCTGCAACCAATGCGGGCAAAGCGCTGATACGCAGCGACTGGATTTTAAATTTCTTCTTAAAAATCTGCACAAAAATTTTCTTAAATATTTTCATAAAGGAATATTCTACACTTCCCGGCAGCTGTTTACAAGACCCGGACACTCTATCCGCGAATACATTGAAGGCAAACGCGTAAATCATTTTGAACCGATAGGTTTGTTAATAACATTCGCAGCCTTGTATGGCGTGCTCTATCACACTTTTGGCATCAATATGTTTTCAGGACTTTCGGATAATACACTGGACGGAAAGTTAGACTTAAGAAGTGCGGGCAACTGGATAACCGATCATTTTGCAATAGTAAATCTTCTTTTCGTTCCGGTTTATTCAATAGGTTCGTTTATAACATTCCGGAAACAGGGTTATAATTTCTATGAACACATTTACCTAAATACTTTTTTAGCCAGCCAGAGGCTGTTGATAAGGATTGCGACCTTTCCCCTGCTCGTTATTTTAGATGGAACTGAAAACATCTTCGTTTTCAGAGATCTGCTTATCCTGTCAGATATAGTTTTAATAGTCTGGAGTTATACACAATTCTTTAATAAAGTTAAAAGAATTAAAGCAGTCCTTCTCAGCATTTTAAGCTATGCAATATTCTTTGTCATTTTGATTGGGTTAATCGTACTAGCCATTGCTTTACTTTGAATACGACAGTATATAAATAAAAATTTACCGCGGTGTCATT
>CAZLJI010000013.1:18868-21937 GCA_964559565.1 uncultured Ignavibacteriaceae bacterium
CCGGAATCTATGTTCGTCATTCTAATCCCAACCTTTTCGAGAGAAGCGAACTCACTTTTCGCAAAATAATCCCGACAATGTCGGGATTGAGGAGAAACAACTCAGTGGTTATGTTCATCCGGGGAAAACGGGGAAGGTCTTATCTTGAAACAATAATAAAAATGATGAAATAAGTATGTAAACGCTCTCATTTTGCAGGATAGCTAGATTCTTCTCGGAAGATTATTAAATTGTACCCGGTCACCACTGGTGATTTGATTTTTTAAGGAGAATATGCGTATGAAAAAATCTGTTACTGAAAATCCGGCCGCTAAGAAGTATGAACAAATTGTTAATATCATTCTGGCAATTTCCATCATTAATCTTCTTATCTACGTCCTCACTCTGTACTTTACATCCTATGGAATTTTCCGTGATGAACTTTATTATATCGCCTGTGCAAACCGACCGGCTTTCGGTTATGTTGATCAGCCGCCGTTATCTATCTGGATACTTGCTGCCTGGAAATTTCTTCTTGGTGATTCACTGTTTGTCATAAGATTACTTCCTGCATTTATCAGTTCCATAACAATATTTATACTCGGACTGTTTACGTTCAGGCTTGGCGGCGGAAGGAGTGCTGTAATTATATCTACAGTGACTTTTATGCTCACCCCGATTTTTATTGGGATGACTACAATATATTCAATGAACGTGTTTGATTTCTTTTTCTGGATATTAACAGCTTATATTTTTCTTCAGATACTTGAATCTTCTAATAATAAACTCTGGTATACACTCGGTATTGTTATAGGGCTCGGGCTGCTTAACAAAACGAGCATGCTCTGGTTAGGTGCAGGTGTGTTTGCCGGAACCATATTTACTCCATTGCGGGAAGATCTGAAAACAAAATATCCATACATCGCTGCATTAATTGCTTTGCTGATATTCTCTCCGTACATAATATGGAATTTGTTCAATGATTTTGCTCATCTTGAATTTATGAGAAATGCCGCAGCACACAAATACGGAGGATTAACACCCGTTTCATTTATTCTCGATATGATTTTAATTCTTAATCCATTTTCGTTTTTTATCTGGATCCCCGGATTAATATTTTATTTCTTCAACAAAAATGCGCGCATCTTCCGACCGCTCGGATATATCTGGCTTGTAACATTTGTTATTCTTTTTATTAATTGGCACAGCAAGGCGGAATATCTTGCCCCGGCATTCCAGATTCTGTTTGCAGGCGGAGCTGTTATGATAGTAAAGTGGAATGCAAGAATTCCCCGCTTAAAATATGCGCTTGTAATCCCGGTTATTGTTTTAAATCTTATCCTTGCACCGCTTGCACGTCCGTTGCTTCCGATACAAACTTTTCTTGGTTTTCAATCAGCATTAGTATTAAAAGCACCGAACAACGAAGGACACGAAACCGAACTGCCGCAGTTTTATGCTGATATGTTCGGCTGGGAAGAGCTGGCAAAAAATGTTTACAAAGTTTACCAGTCGCTTCCCGAAGAAGAAAAAAGACGCACGGTTATTTACTGCAATAATTATGGTGAAGCCGGAGCCATGGAGTACTTCAGCAAAAAGTACAAATTGCCAAAAGTTATTTGTCCGCATAATAATTACTGGTACTGGTGGCCGGAAAACCTTAACACAGCAACTGTTATTATTATCGGCGGAAATATTGAAGAACATCTTCAGTCTCTTGAGAAGGTAGAAGCTGCGGGTGTGCACAAAACAAAATACGCTATGCCTTACGAAAACAATCTGACTCTCTTCATAGGCAGGGGATTAAAAGTATCTCTCCGGCAAGTTATGCTGAGCAATAAAATATTTATATAATTTTTTGGGTGATACGCGTGAGTTCCTTGTAGAACCGCCGGATATTTCTTCCTGGAAATTAAAACAGATCTATGCTTTTGATTAACATTAATATAGTTTAGCGGTTATTATGAAATTAGCAAAAGTAACATCTAACGGACGCATAACAATTCCCACCGAACTGCGGGAAAAGTACAATCTTAATCCGGGTAGAAGAGTAAATTTTGAAACAATAGAAGATGGGATATTAATAATCCCTCTCGTCACTCCCGAAGAAATAAAAGCCAACATCGGTTTTCTAGGAACGAAGGGAAAATTTCTTAAAGCACTGATGAAAGAGAAAAAGCGGGAAGGGAAGTATTAATAGTTTACTCAAACTCCTCAAAATAGATGGGACACATTAAATCCGGGTTCTGCTTCTTAAATCTTTGCATTGCTGTTTTATCAAACTCAATTCCGCCCAATTTATTAATGTTCGTCATTATAGTTGGTAAGCAGTAAGCTTCCATCCTTTCACGTATCTGGTTAGAATCAAATCGAATAACACTCCAACCATTCGAAGTCAAATCATTATTGCGAATATTATCTTTCGCTGCATATTCTGGATGGTGATGATATTTGTCACCGTCAGTTTCAATATCAAGCTTTCCTTTTTTACAATGGATGGCAAAATCTAAGAAGTAAAATTTTTCATCAACTTTTACTACTTGCTGTCTTTCTGCGCTAATCATTTTTCTTTTCATCTCCGCCCAGAGTTTATCTTCAAGAGTGCTGCCATCAAAAAGATCATTCACTTCAACAGCGTTGATAAATTTTTTATGAGTGGTTTGTACAAATACAATTCTTCTCCATCTTCGGCTAAGAATTGGCCTGGCCAAAGTTTCAAGTTTCTTAAAAGAAATTTTGTAGTAGCTGCGCTTTGATTTGTAATTCTCTTTTTCATCCGGGAAAAGTTGTTGGCGAGTTGCAACTTCTATATTTGAAACTTTAGCGTAGTGAATTATCATTTGCGAAAAGTCTTTAATCGCATTCGTATAGTAAAATGCAATCCACTTTGGAGGCCAGCGCTTTTTAATTAATCGTTCGGCTTTATCAGTTGGTATTCGATACCAATGTTGGTTTTGAATTATTTTCTAGTACTTGTTCATCAATAATTATTTTTTGGATATTATTGTTAGAAGGTAAATCATACATAATGTCTAATAATACATTTTCAATAATGGAAGACCTTTATATTTCCACCACTCAAGTGATATA
>CAZLJI010000014.1:0-21873 GCA_964559565.1 uncultured Ignavibacteriaceae bacterium
CACATCGCGACCTGCAAGATCAATTGCTGTTGCACGTTCAAATGGTAAATTTATATTTGCCTTATCTGCCGAAATCAGTGCGGCGACAACTTTCTTCACATTGCCACCTGCGAGGTAATGGGCTTCCAGAAATCCCTGCTGAAGATTTAATCCTGCTTTTTGCGCATTGATCATGCTGTCAACTATTATGCTTGGTGGTACTCTTCTCAATCTCATTCCAATCAAATCACGAAAGATTCTGATCTTTACTCCTGATGAGATTGCAGCAATGTATAATCTCACCGGAACGAAGTACAGAATTAAAATTAAGAAAAGAATTATTGCAATAATTATTACTAAAGATAAACCTGTCACTGCTTCCATTTTAACTCCAAATATTTTATTCTTTTTTGTTGGCAATATAGGTCTTTAAAAAGTAAAATTCTCTGTCGACTGAATTCAGTGAATCAGTCTGTGTGTCATACTTTTCATTGATATGATGCGTAATCTGACTTAGTGTCTAAATAGTAGCAAGATTATCAATTCTACTTAAATGAGCAGCAAAAAAATTACCGCTGTTTAGACTTTAAATGCACTATTTGAACTAGTCTTGATGGCACTCATTTTGTCCTTTTCAATTTCTTTGGCAGAAATTATACATTGTGATTGTTTATAATGTAGGATATTATTGCCTGAGACTTAATAATCGGGTTGAAATAATCTTAATTATTATGTTTATATTAGTTGAACTTTTAGAGGGAAAAAGTGGTTTTTAATACATAATCAAGAAGGAAAACTATAAAATGGATGGAAATTTCTCGGATAGATTGCAGGATGTGATAAGATTAAGCCGTGAGGAAGCTCTCAGGCTTGGGCATGATTACATCGGCACCGAACACCTTCTTTTAGGAATAATAAGGGAGGGCCAGGGTGTTGCTGTTAGAATATTACGCAATCTTGATTGTGATTTATTGAAATTGAAGAAAGCAATTGAAGATACTGTAAGAACCTCGGGTGGAACATTAACGATTGGAAATATTCCTCTTACAAAACAAGCAGAAAAAGTTTTAAAGATTACTCAGATCGAATCCAAAATTTATAAGGCGGATGTAATTGGAACAGAACATCTTCTCCTTTCACTTTTAAGAGATGAAGATAATATTGCCACACAAATACTTCATCAATTTAATATAACTTACGATTCAGCTCGCTCAGAACTGAATTCTCTATTGAGCAGTAAGGGCAGCAAAGATGCTAGTACAACCAAAGCTGTACCTCCTGATAGAAAAACAGACAAAACTAAAACTCCTGTACTCGATAATTTTGGAAGAGATTTGACTAAGCTTGCAATTGATGATAAGCTTGATCCGGTTGTTGGCAGAGAAAAAGAAATTGAAAGAGTAGCACAGATTCTCAGCAGAAGAAAGAAAAACAATCCGGTATTGATCGGTGAACCCGGTGTTGGAAAGACTGCTATTGCCGAGGGATTAGCCTTGAGGATTGTGCAGAAAAAAGTACCGAGAACTTTACAAGATAAAAGAGTTGTCACTCTTGACCTGGCAGGACTTGTAGCCGGTACAAAATACCGAGGTCAGTTTGAAGAGAGAATGAAAGCTTTGATGAACGAACTTGAAAAAGCCAGAGATGTTATCTTATTTATTGATGAATTGCATACTATAGTCGGAGCAGGAGGAGCTTCAGGTTCACTCGATGCATCAAATATGTTTAAACCGGCACTTTCTCGTGGAGATATCCAGTGCATTGGCGCAACTACACTTGATGAATATCGCAAACACATTGAGACAGATGGAGCACTCGACAGAAGATTCCAGAAAGTTATGGTTGATCCGCCATCTTATGATGAAACACGACAGATACTTGAAAAGATTAAATTTAAATACGAAGAACATCATCACGTAAGATATTCTGATGCTGCAATTGATTCTGCTGTAAAGCTTAGCAACAGGTACATTACAGATAGACACCTGCCTGATAAAGCAATTGATGTTCTTGATGAAGCTGGCTCAAGAGTTCATATGGGTAACTTTGAAGTACCGGAAGAAATTCTTGATCTCGAAGAAGAAATAGAACAAGTTCGTAGGGAGAAAGCTGCTGTTGTGAAAAGACAAGACTATGAAGAAGCTGCACGGCTTAGAGATAAGGAAAGAAATCTTCAGGCAGATCTTGAATCAACGAAGAGAGAATGGGATGCTAAGACTAAGGATATAGTTCACGATGTTAATGAAGAAGATATTGCTACAGTTGTTGCGATGATGACAGGCATTCCAGTTAACCGAATTGCTCAGACTGAGTCTGAAAAGCTTCTGAAAATGGATGAAGCACTTAAGCAGTTCATTGTTGGTCAGGATGAAGCGATATCGAAACTTACAAAAGCAATAAGAAGAACAAGAGCAGGGTTAAAAAATCCAAATCGTCCGATTGGAAGTTTCATTTTCTTGGGTCCAACCGGCGTTGGCAAAACAGAATTGTGTAAAGCGCTTGCAAGATATCTTTTCGATTCTGAAGATTCACTCGTCAGGATTGATATGAGCGAGTATATGGAAAAGTTTTCTGTCTCACGACTTGTTGGTGCACCTCCCGGATACGTTGGCTATGAAGAAGGTGGACAGCTTACTGAAAAAGTTAGAAGAAAACCTTACTCAGTTGTTTTATTTGATGAAATTGAAAAGGCACATCCGGATATTTTCAGCATTCTGCTGCAAGTTCTTGATGATGGAATATTAACTGATAGTCTTGGAAGAAAAGTAGATTTCCGTAATACGATTATAATAATGACTTCAAACGTCGGTACAAGAGATATAAAGGAACTCAGCTCATTTGGATTTAGTGATGCAAGACCCAAGGATCATTACGATAAGATGAAGGACACAGTCGAAGAAGCAATGAGAAAATTATTCAATCCTGAGTTCCTGAACAGGATTGATGATACTATCGTCTTTAGAAATCTTGACAAAGAAGATATCATGCAGATCATCAACATTGAAATAAAAGACCTTTATAAAAATCTTGAAGAGAACAAGATGGATTTGATTCTCGACCAAACTGCAAAAGAGTTTCTTGTTAACAAAGGCTTTGATGAAAAGTTTGGAGCAAGACCATTGAGAAGAGCAATTCAAAAATACATTGAAGATCCGCTGGCAGAAGAAATTCTTCGCGGATCATTTAAAGAAGGAACAAAAATAATTTCCAAGCACGTTGAAGGTGCAGAAGATCTTGTGTTTTATGATGAGTCACTTGAGGTTGCAAAACCCGGTGAAGAAACCAAAGCTCCAGGATAAGTAGAAAACTAAAGTTGATTTCTGAAAGAATATAATTTTCAAAAAGCGTATCTTAATGATGCGCTTTTTTATTTTAAATCAATGGAATGAGGAAACGAAATGACTTTATTAAATCAAGATGAAATAGCAAAAAATCTCACGACTTTATCCGGTTGGATGGAGGAAGAAAAGCAGATTGCAAAACAATTTCAATTCAAAGATTTTGCTGAAGCACTTGCTTTTGTAAATAAAGTCGGTACAGAAGCAGAAAAGATGGATCATCATCCGGATATTTTTATTCACTCGTGGAATAAAGTTAAAATTACAATCTCAACACACAGTGAAGGCGGAATCACAAAAAAAGATTTTCAGCTTGCAGAAAAAATTGAAGGGCTTAAATAGCTATGACAGAATCAGAAATTCTCAACATCTTCAAAAAATCAGGTGCGCTGCTTACTGGACATTTTCTTTTAACATCCGGGAGACACAGCGATAGATATTTTCAGTGTGCAAAAGTGCTTCAATATCCTGAATACACAGAAGTGCTGTGCAAATTGATTGCAGATAATTTCAGAAAGTTTGAAATTGATACTGTTATTGCTCCTGCAATGGGCGGACTTGTAGTCGGACAGGAAGTTGCCCGACAACTGAAAAAAAGATTCATCTTTGCAGAAAGAGAAGATAAAAAACTTTCTATCAGAAGAGGATTTACTCTCGATGAAAATGAAAAAGTTCTTGTATGTGAGGATGTCGTTACAACCGGCGGCTCGGTGTTTGAGGTAATTAACATTGTAAAAAGCAATAATGCTAAAGTTACTGGCGTTGGTTTTATTGTAGATAGAAGCAATGGCAAAGTAAATTTTGGCTTCCCTCAAATCAGCACGTTAAAAATGGAAGTCGTTTCTTATTTACCGGATGAATGTCCACTCTGCAGAGAAGATATTGAACTTGTAAAGCCGGGCTCGCGGAAGATTAAGTAGCTTTTGTGTGTATGTCATTCCCACGAAAGCCTGCCTGACGGCAAGGCAGGGTTCAGGTTCGTAATTTATATTTGATATGCCATAAGATTCCGAAATAGATTAAGATCCTGAAATAAATTCAGGATTCAATATTTACTTTAACTCTATCACCCAAAAATCCTATCTTTGTGTTGTTATTTTTCCAATGCAATTTAAGGAGTGCAAATGAAGCTGGTTCTGTTTCTTCTTGTATCTGTCTCACTATCATATTCACAAGTAAACTTTAATGATTACTTCGAAAACAAAACTCTCCGCTTTGATTATTTCCACACAGGAAATAAAGACAGCGATTCATATTCTTTCGATGAACTGATTGAAGAACCATATTGGGGCGGATCAAAAGTAAATCTGATCGATAAGTTCAACTATGGTAAATACAAGTTTGAAGTTTATGATGCAAGTAATACTTTAATTTACTCAAGAGGCTATTCTACGCTCTTCAATGAATGGCAGACAACGGAAGAAGCAAAGCACACCAGTAAATCATTCAGTGAAACGGTTATGTTTCCATTTCCGAAAAAGCCTGTCGTTGTAAAATTTTATGCTGCTAACAGAAAGAACGAATGGATACAAAAGTTTGAGTACCAGATTGATCCAGAAAATTATTTTATAAAACCAGAAAGAGTTGCTGAGTATAAAAACTTTGTAGTTTTAAATTCAGGTGATCCCGCAGTGAAGGTTGATATTGTTATTATCCCTGAAGGTTTCACAAAGGATGAGATGGATTTATTCAAAGAAGACTGTGAAAAGTTTGCTGACTATTTATTCAACTCTTCACCATTCAAAGAAAATAAAAATAAGTTTAACATCTGGGGAATCGAAGCTCCATCACTGGAATCCGGCACAGACATTCCAAAAGATAATATCTGGAAGAAAACATTGGTGAATTCAAATTTTTACACTTTCAACACTGAGCGTTACTTAATGACGACTGATAATAAAACCTTAAGAAACGTTGCATCAAATGCACCTTACGATCAAATTTATATTTTAGCCAACTCTGATAAGTATGGTGGCGGAGCTAATTATAATCATTACTCTTTATCGGTGACAAAAGAAAAAAATTTTGAATTTATCATAACTCACGAGTTCGGTCACGGCTTTGCTTCGCTTGCTGATGAATACTGGACATCCGATGTTGCTTACCAGGATTTTTATTCACTCGATGTTGAGCCAACTGATCCGAATCTCACAACTCTCGTAGATTTCGATTCCAAATGGAAAGACCTTGTTGAAGATGGTACTCCTGTTCCTACGCCTGATTACGATTAATACAAAAGCAAAGTCGGAGCGTTTGAAGGCGGTGGTTATGTTGAAAAAGGAATTTACAGACCAATGTTTGATTGTTCAATGAGGTCAGTCAAAATTGATGGTTTCTGCCCTGTTTGTAAAAAAGCAATCCAGCAAATGATAGATTTTTATACGGAATAAAATATGCCAATAGATCAAAAAAAATTACACAGGCTTGTTGAGTCAATCGCTTCCGGTAAATTTAAAACGGAAGAGGAAATGTTAACTACTATAGTTAATGAGATTGTAGGAAATGAGGACATTGATATGCCTGGGGGCAGAATCTGGAAGCTTGACGAGAAAACAGAAACTTATAAGATTTTGTATCAGACCGGAAAAGTTGAAAAGATAGATACCAAGTTTGAGATTGATATCCACAGATACCCAATACTTGACCTGATCGCAAAGGAGAGAACAATCATTGGAAAAGAAACAATTAGTGCTCTTAGAAAAAAGGGAATATTTAAATACTCAGCCTCGGGTGTTGGCGGCAGAAAAAAAATTAAAGAAAAATTTTATTATGAATACCTGCTTGCGATGAATAGTGAAAAAGTCGATGAAGAGTTCCGAATAAATCTTAACATTATAGCAACTACAATAACATCACATATAAAACAAAGGAGATCTTCAGCAAGTGCAAATTATCTTAAAGCAGATATTGACAAAGCAAGACAACTTCAAAAAAGTATTTTACCTGAGCACGAATTTAAATTTAACGACTATGAATTATACGGTATAACCAATCCCGCGGAAATAATCGGCGGTGATTTTTTTGATTATCTTGAGCATAGCGATGAGAAGGACAGACTTGGTGTTACTATCGGTGATGCTGCAAGCAAAGGTGTCGGTGCTGCTGCTGAAGCTATGTATATTGCCGGTGCTCTTAGAATGGCAAGCGGATTTGAAATTAAAATTGTTGCATTGATGAGAAGATTAAATCAGCTTGTAAACAGAATTTTTGAGGATGATAAATTTGCATCCCTATTTTATGGAGAGTTGTCAACTCATCGCACTGGTTTATTTCTTTACGCAAATGCCGGTCACAATCCACCCATATTTTTTAGAGCAAAATCTTTAACTGCAGAATATCTTGAACCAACAGGTCCAGTGCTTGGTCCCTCACCCAATGCCAAATACCATGTTGACAGTGTAAACTTTTCAAAGGGAGATGTTCTTCTTCTGTATTCAGACGGAATCACAGAAACAGCTGATGAGAAATTTGAGCAGTATGGAGATGATAAACTATTAACTAAACTGAAATCTTTAGTTAACTTGACTCCAAAAGAAATTGCACTTGGAATTTTGGACGATGTAATAAAATTTTCAAAGAATGGAAAATATTCTGACGATATGACTCTGGTTGTAATCAAAAAAGTAAAGTAATATTTGAATTTATTAATTTGGGGCGAATATGATTCAATCTATTAATCCTGCAAACCTTCAATTGATTAAAACTTATCATTCAATGCTTCCCTCCGAAGTAAATAATATTGTGGACTTAACTAACAGTGCATTCGAGGAGTGGAAATTTACCTCTTTCAGTCTTCGATCAAAATTAATAATGAATGCTGCTGCAGTTCTTAAAACGAAAAGGGAAGAGTATTCAAAATTGATGACCATTGAAATGGGAAAACCAATTGCTCAGTCGAGAGCCGAAGTAGACAAATGTGCTTGGGTATGTGAATATTACGCTGAGAATGCAGAGAAGTTTTTATCAGATGAATTGATTGTTACAGATGCCTCAAAAAGTTTTGTGACATTTCAGCCTTCAGGAATTGTACTTGCTGTTATGCCTTGGAATTTTCCATTCTGGCAGGTGTTCAGATTTGCTGCACCTGGATTGATGGCCGGTAATGCAGGGATATTAAAACACGCTTCAAATGTCTCAGGCTGTGCGCTCGCAATTGAAGAAGTCTTTCGTGAATCTGGATTTCCTGAAAATCTTTTCAGAACAATTTTAGTCCCTTCATCCCAAATGGAGGAAGTAATAAAGAGTGAAAAAATTAAGGCGATAACATTAACCGGAAGTGTTCCTGCTGGAAAAGCTGTTGCAAAGACTGCAGGTTCAGTATTGAAAAAAACTGTTATGGAACTTGGAGGAAGTGATCCTTATGTTATTCTTGAAGATGCTGATCTGGAAATGGCTGCTGATACTTGTGTGACTGCAAGATTAATTAATGCTGGACAGAGCTGCATTGCAGCAAAAAGATTTATTGTCGTTGAGAAAGTTTACAATGAATTTGAAAAACTTTTTGTTGAAAAGATGAAATCAAAAAAAATGGGAGATCCTTTTGATGAGTCAAACCACATTGGACCACAAGCAAGTATTCCGTTGAGAGATGAACTGCATCAGCAAGTCGAGAAAAGTATTGAACTTGCTGCTAAACTTTTAGTCGGTGGTAAAATTCCTGAAATGAAAGGTGCCTGGTACCCTCCGACAGTACTTGCAAATGTTAAAAAAGGAATGCCTGCTTACGATGAAGAATTATTTGGACCTGTCGCAGCATTAATCAAGGCAAAGGATGAGGAAGAGGCACTTCAAATATCTAACGATTCAATTTTTGGACTTGGTGCTTCCGTCTTTACTCGAGATTTGAAAAGGGGAGAAATAATTGCGAAAGAAAAAATTCAGGCAGGCTGCTGTTTCGTAAATGCATTTGTTAAATCTGATCCAAGATTACCATTTGGAGGAATTAAAGAATCGGGCTATGGCAGGGAACTTTCATCATTTGGTATCAGGGAATTTGTGAATATTAAAACTGTTTTCGTCAAATAATTAATCTTGTTTTTCGTGAACAATGTTTTTAACGAGTTTAATAATGCTCTGCTTTGAAAAAGGTTTTGAAAGATAATGTGTACATCCGGCTTTGATAAATTCCTCTCTGTCACCACGCATAGCAAAGCCTGTTAAAGCAACTATCGGAATATTTTTGTATCCATTAATTTTTCTTATTTGCTTTGTAGCATCAATACCGCTCATGCCTACTCCAAGATTAATATCCATAAGTATAATATCATAGTTGGTTTGACCTACCATATTAATTGCTTCCTCGCCACTTTCAGCAAATTCCAGCTCGCAGAAATTTCTAAGGAAGAGTCTTGTTATATCTTTGCTTCCTTCATCATTTTCAACGATGAGCACTTTAGGCTGCCTCTCAACTTCATTTTCATCAGTAGTTTCAGAAATTGATTCAAGGCCCTGAAATGCATTTGATTCTGAAGTTGTGTAGTCTTTAATCAATGGAAACAAAATTGTAAAAGTTGAACCGGAACCTACTTCGCTGGTAACACCTATTCTACCATTCATTATATCAACAAATTTTTTGGTAATTGTTAAGCCAAGTCCTGTTCCTTCAAAATGTCTGTTGAAGCCTTCGCTGACCTGTCTGAATTCCTGGAATATCATCCCGAGACTACCTTCAGGAATTCCAATTCCGGTATCTTTAACAGTAACTCTGGCGTAATTTTTTGAGCCGTCATAAATTGAATCAATCGTTACAATAATTCCTCCGGACAATGTGTACTTAAGCGCATTATTCACCAAATTGTTTATTATCTGCCGGAAAATTTGCTCATCAACTTCTGAACAAACAGTATCGTCTGCAATTACGGTTTTTAAGTAAAGATTTTTTCTTTCAGCAACTGCTTCAAATAACTGAACTTGTGATTTAACCAGTTCAGCAAGTCTGTGCGGCCAAATTTTAAGATCGACCTTATTTGCTTCAATCCTTGAGAGATCTAGTACAGAATTAAGAGTATCCATTAATCTGTTTCCGCTGATCAGAATCCTGTCAGCCATTTCTTTTAACTCTGCTTTTTTAAGCTCCTCTTTTAGCAATTCGGCAAAACCAAGTATGCCAACAAGCGGTGTTCTTAGTTCATGGCTCATATTTGCAAGAAAGTTAGATTTGATTTTACTCAGCTCTTCAGCCTGTTCCTTGGCAATTTTTAGCTGATGTTCAGTGTTTTTTCGCTCAGTAATATCTCTCATTGTAACCAAGATAGAATTCTTATTCGCAAATGTAATTTTAGTGCCGAGGCTTTCAACCCATCTATCTTCTCCATCAACTGTTTTAATCAAATACTCATCAATTATTGGCTGAGAAGATTTTCTGGCTCTAGCAAGAACATTAAAAACCCGTGTTATGAAATCAGGATGTAAAAAATCAAAAACTTTTTTTCCTATTCCCTGACCAGGATTTTCAAGTCCGACTAAACGTGCGGCACTGTTGTTAGCAAATACAATTTCGCCCTTCCAATCAATTATTAAAGCAGCTTCAATCATATTATCAATTAAAGAACGAAAACGTTCTTCACTTTCCTTTAAAGCTTCTTCGGATTTTTTTCGCTCTGTGATATCTTCATAGGTGCCAAGAATACCAACAACATTACCCAACTCATCGTGCAGCGGGATTTTATTTGTTTCGAGCCAGGAGATTTGCCCATCAAGATGAGTCTGTGGCTCAATTAAATGATAAATTGGTTTATCATTCTTCATCACCTCGCTGTCAATTGCTTTATAGTAATCAGCTTCTGTGCTTTTCCACGGCATGTCATAATCAGTTAAACCAATGAGATCAGCAGGGTTTGAAAGACCGGCATCTTTTGCAAAATTTTTATTGCATCCCAGGAACTTAGAGTCCACATCCTTCCAAAATATTCTCTGAGGGACATTATCCAATATTAACTGAAGCATCTGCTTGGAATTACGAAGTTCATTTTCAGCAATTTTTCTATCAGTGATATTCAGAGCGGCTGTAATTAATGCAACCGGTTTTCCTTCGTCATTTCTAATAACTGATGTTGATACAGATGCGGGAAATTCCGTATCATTTTTTCTTGTACTGATAATTTCACCGCTCCAACCGCCTTTAAGTGTTTCAGGCAGAATTTGATTTATAATATTAGCAGAATTTCTCTCTGATCTCAAAACAGAAATATGTTTTCCTATTATCTCCTCATTACTATAACCGAAAGTATGACAGAAAGAATTATTAACGAAAATAATATTGTCCATCATATCTGTGATACATACCGATTCATAAATACTTTTTAGCGCATGTGCGAGCATCAGTATTTGTTCTTCTGCGATTTTTCGCTCGGTTATATCTCTTACAATTGCCTGGATGAACGTATCCTCACCAAGTTGAATTCGATTTAAACTTACTTCTGCATCAAACAATTCCCCATTAAATTTTTTATGCTTCCATTCAAATCTTTGAGGAATTCCTGCTAAAGCAGCTTTTATTTTTTCAAGTGCTATCTCTTTGGAGTATCTGCCATCGGGCTGTTTTTCAGGTGAAAAATCATAAGGAGGTTTGCCTATAATATCTTCCTTGGTACAGCCGAATATTTCCAGTGTCTTTTCATTGCAATCAATAAAGATTTCATGATCCATTATAAAGATCGAATCATTTGCCAGTTCGAATAATGATTTGAACTTTAATTCACTTTTTTCAAGATTATCAAATGCCTTTCTTTTTTCAGTTATGTCAGCGAAGAAAACTGCTACTTTTCCCGGTGCTATTTGTATTGCAGAAACATCAAATACGCCTTTTATATGCTTATCCTCATATTCAACAAATTCTTTTTCAAACTTTATTCCCTCTGAAGCAACTTTTGAGTAAATCTTTGGTATTTCAGTTGTGTTGAGTCCTGGAAATACATCACCGATTTTTTTATTTATAAACTGAGAATGCTCTATCCCCAATATTTTATCAGATGCTGAATTGTAAGCGGTAAAAACGAGATCTCCATTATCCCTTAAATCGTACACATGAACACCGTAGGGTGAAGCATCTACAATTTGCTTTACTTTAGCTGCAGCTTCACTAATGAATCTTTCTGCTTCTTTCATCTTTGTGATATTATCACAAACAATTATCAGATCTGGATCACCCCCATCTGACTCAATTGTACAGGCGTTTTCTCTTACCCAAATAATCTCATCATTCTTTTTGATTTTCCTGATCTCCCAATTAAACATTTTACCAGGATTTTTTACACATTTTAAAATTTGGTTATTTACTGTTTTCCCGTCTTCCTCAAGAAAAACTTTTGTAACAGGCTGGTCCAATAATTCGTTTACCTTATAGCCAAGTTCATTTGCACCAAGCGTGTTTACTTCTTTTATTATACCGTTCTTATCCAGGATAAAAATCATCAACGGGTTATTATCAAAAATTGCCTTTAACTTTGTCCTTGCGCTGCGTAATTCATCACTAGTGTTTTTTATGGAAGTGCTATTTTTATTTTTTGTGAATGTGACCGCCAGTAACTTTTTGGTATTTGCGTTTACTTTTACAACTTTGGCATTCATTTTATTAACTGTCCCGTTATTGCCTATCAGTTCAACCGAATTAATTTGAAAGGATTTTTTTGTATTGTTGAATTTTTTTAGTTGTTGCTCAGAAATGCCGGCAGGGAAGATATCAGCAAGATATTTTTCTTTTTTATTATTCCTCAGACCTTTAAAAAATTTACGTGCAGCTTTATTAACTTCAATTATCTTAAAGTCTTGCTTATCAATAATAATTTTAATGTCAGAGGATTCTTCAAAAAGATTGCTGTGTCTAGTTTGCATAAGAACTTAAAGCTGGCCTTGGTTTATTTGCATCATTGTTCTGTTTACTTTTCGTTAAGGCCTTTAGTTTTTTAATGGGCTAAAAGACTTAATTTAAGAAATAAATTAAAATTACTAATTTTGTGCCAATGTTTAACCATAAACTAACAATTCAATACGACGGAACAAACTATTCTGGTTGGCAAATTCAAGAAAATTCCCTTTCAATCCAGGCAGTAATTAGCAATTCTATTACGCAAATATTACAAGAGGATATTAATCTCCTTGGAGCAGGTAGAACTGATGCAGGAGTCCATGCTTTAGGCCAGGTTGCAAATTTTACCGTTAGTCAGCAACTGGATTTATTTAGGTTCAAATATTCCCTGAATTCAGTATTGCCAAAAGAAATTTCAATAACTAACATTGAAACAGTTGACGAGAGTTTTCACTCCAGATTCAGTGCGAGGAAAAGAGCTTACATTTATTTAATCTCGAACCAGAAATCACCGTTCTTCGAGCGTTATTCGTACACTTACTTTTCAGAATTGAAACCCGAGAAACTAAATGAGTTATCATCTGCTTTAATTGGAGAGATGAACTTCACTTCCTTCAGTAAAACTAATACGGATGTTCAAAACAAAATTTGCGAAGTTTACGAAGCAAGGTGGCGTAGTCAAAAAAACTTGCTTATTTTTTACATCGAAGCAAACAGGTTTTTATATGGGATGGTGAGAGCGATTGTTGGATCATTGCTCAAGGCATATTCCTCTGAAGACGGAATTAGTTATTTAAAAAATATTTTCATTCAAAAAGACAGAAATACCGCAGCAGATGCAGTTCCGGCTAAAGGATTATTTTTATACAGAGTGAAATACTGAAATGATATCCCTTCAAAATAAAAATGTTTTAGTCACAGGCGGTTCTCGTGGAATCGGTAAAGCATGCGTAGAATTATTTCTTAAAGCTGGGGCCAATGTTGCCTTCACATTTCAATCAGCAAAAAATGAAGCTGATAAGGTTGTGACTGAATATTCTGACTATTCAAAGCTAAAACATTATAAACTTAATCTAGCTGATGTAGTTGAAATTGAAAAAGTGGTCGGTTTAGTTTTAAGTGACTTTGGATATATTGACATCCTTGTTAACAGCGCCGGCATCTGGAAAGAAGCGGCAATTGATGAAATGACCATTGCTGAATGGAATGAAACGATGAATATAAATCTTACAAGTGCTTATCTTATTACCAAGTTGCTTGTGCCTGATATGAAAAAAAATAAATTCGGCAGAATAATTAACATTGCATCAACAGCAGGCCAAAGAGGAGAAGCTTTTCATTCTCATTATGCAGCTTCCAAGGGTGGAATGATATCATTAACAAAATCGCTTGCTTCGGAACTTGGTCAGCATAATATCACGGTCAACTGCGTCGCTCCCGGGTGGGTAGTAACAGATATGACAACAGATTCTTTAAATGACGAGAAAATATTTAAAAAAGTTTTGGGGGATATTCCATTAAACAAAGTTGCCCAACCTGAAGAAATTGCAGGACCCGTTCTTTTTCTTGCTTCTCATCTTGCTTCACATATTACTGGAGAAATTTTAAACGTTAATGGTGGTTCAGTTCTATGTGGTTAGAATTTAGAGAAGAGAGGATAGCTTAAATGGACACAAGTTTTCTTGGTGATATTCATCCCAAAGTTGTTCACTTCCCGGTAGCATTGCTAACCACTTATTCATTGCTTGAAATCGTAGGAATAGTTTTTAAGAAGGAATTTATCTCAAAATCTGCTTTGCTCATTTTATGTCTTGCTGTCGTGACCGCTTTCTTTGCTGTATTAACGGGTAACCAGGCATCAACAAATTTTAATTTCTGGACTGATGAAAGCAGTGCATTATTAGGTGAGCATCAATCCTATGCAACATATTTACTTTGGTTTGCAGTTCTTGTTTGCGGAATCAGGATTTTTGTTGTCTTAAAGAAAAAATTTTTCGGAATTACAAAATATCTTTTTATTCTTTTTGCGTTAATGATATTGTTTCTAGTTTATCAAACAGGTATCCATGGTGGTGATCTCGTAAAAAAATATGGAATTGGTACCGAGATATATAATTCTTCCGAATCCAAATAGAATGATTATTCGTCTGCTTGATTTTTTTTAAGTTTGTAATGAAATGATTATAAAGTTGGTAAAATATTTTCTTCCCTTGGTTCTAATACTTCAGGGAAGTGCATTTGCTGGCGATCCTCCAGCAAGCAAAGCTGTTGGAGTTTTTGTAGCTGCCGGTGTTGGAGCAAGACTTCCAGTTGGTCAGTTCTCAAATTCAACCGACCTTGGATATGGTCTAAATGTTGAAGCTTCTTATACCGATAGTGATCATTTACCATTTTTTGTTTTTGCACGATTGGGGTATGAACAATTTCCTGGCTCGCAGGATTTTTACCAGGGCTCAGATTACTCAAATTATTCAACAACAATAGTTCCTGTATCATTAGGTGTTCGATATTATTTCGGACCATTGGTTGAAAATGTTGTTTTGCTTATGCCAATTGTAGAAGGTTCAGTTTCCTATACATACTTTGAGGTGTTGAATGAATTCAAAGCTGATGCAGAGCGAAGTAATTATAGAGAAGATTTATGGAAGTTTGGCGGGACAGTTGGAGCCGGATTTTCTATGTTCATTCTGGAAATTATGGCGCACTATACTTACTACCAATCAAACCAGTATTTATCCTTTAATTTAAATGTAAGACTTCCGTTATATGTTAGTCTGTGAGGTAAAAAAATGAATTATCAAAACATCCTGTTTGAAATAAAAAATCATACTGCTATAGTAACGATCAATCGTCCCGATAAGCTTAATGCTTTAAACGGACTAACAATTGATGAACTTGAAGATGCTTTCAATTCAATCAAAAATAATCCTGAACTATTTGTTATTGTGGTGACAGGAAGCGGAGAGAAAGCCTTTGTTGCCGGGGCAGATATCTCAGAGCTAAATAAACTGGATGTGATTTCTGCAAAAGAATTTTCTGAGAAAGGTAACAGAGTTTTCAGAGCAATTGAAACAATTGATAAGCCTGTAATCGCTGCAGTAAATGGTTTTGCTCTCGGTGGTGGATGTGAGTTAGCTTTAGCGTGTCACATCAGGCTCGCGAGTGAGACTGCAAAGTTTGGTCAGCCTGAAGTTAATCTTGGAATTATTCCCGGCTACGGCGGGACACAAAGACTTGCACGGGTTATTAATTCTGCAAGAGCATTGGAGATGATTTTAACCGGTGATATGGTTTCTGCTGATGATGCATTAAGAATTGGTCTCGTTAATAAAGTTTATCCACAAGCCGAGTTGTTTAATAAAACTTTGGAAATGGCTGAAAAGATAGCTTCAAAATGACATCATGCAATCCGCTTTGCTCTTAAAGCTGTCAAAGCAACAGATAATATTTCATTGAGTGAAGGTTTGGCCTATGAGGCAAGCCTGTTTGCTCTTGTTTGTGGAACGGAAGATTTTAAAGAAGGCACTTCTGCATTCCTCGAAAAAAGAAAACCACAGTTCAAGCATCGTTAATTCTTAAAAGTTAATGATACCTTCATATAAATTCAGGAAGAGTTTATCCCTTACATTAATTGCTACAGCCGTAATTCTGATTGCAGCGAATATACTTTTAAAAAGCAATTTGTTTGTAAATAGTTCGTATGAAGATGTTATTGACGAAGAAGAAATCAGCCAAAGATTTTTAAATATTCTTGCTGAATTTGATATCGAAAATCAATTTATAAAAGAAATCAGAATAAAGGGTAAACACTCTAGGCGAGAAATATCAAGTTTTAAAGTTCAGGTTCCCAAAGACCTCACTATACCTGAAATCCTGAAAGATATTTTTCAATCATTCAGAAAAGACAGTCTCATAATACAGTCATTTGAAAAAGTGAAAGGCAGCAAAACAACAATTGCTCTGAAGAAAAGAAATTCAGTTGTTCTTCAAGCGGAGTTTAATTATTCCAAAGATTATTCACGGAATAACGGGTACCTGGCATTTATTATTAATGATGTTGATCCAGCAGATGCATCAACTATCGCTCTGATCGAATCCCCCGCAAAAATAAATTTATTGATCCGGCCAGAAGCCAAACATCTTCAACAGCTTGAATTTATAAGAAATAATGGACAGCAATTTTCAGTTCTGATTGATGATGATATCAGTGAACAAAAGTATAAGCTTGGTACCACCTTCTCAGAACAAAGGGTTGTTACAGTTATCAAAACTCTGGTTACGGATTTTCAGATGGCTGTCTGCTTTATAATCGATGATAATTCTAATTTTTATAGTTCTCCGAATTATGAAATACTGAGCAGAGAACTTTCAAAAAGAAAAATTAAACTTTTTCGTAAATCTGAATTTGTAAATCTGAATAACGAAGAAATGATACCTGAGTCATTCAATAATCAAATGAAATCTCTTGCGAATGGTGAATCGATTATTTTTTTAGTAAGTGAAGATGCTTACTTAACCTTGAGTTCTGAAATAAATAAATATAAAAAGAAAGGCTACAGAGTTATTTTAAGCAGTCTAATTCTTTAGCTTGTAAATCTATTATATTTTTATGAATACGTTGTCAAATTCAAGAACCGAAATCTCACCAAATTCATCTCCATTTATCTGTGCAAGAATTTTATCTGAATCCCCAACCAAAACCGTTATCAACTGCTCCGGACAAATACAATCAATCGCAATTTTATTTACGTCATTCAGGCTGACCGAATTTATTCTTTCTATGTAAGTTTCAAAATAATTGTCAGGAAGATTGTTAATGATTTTACTGCTTATGTTACTAGCAATTTGCCGGTAGGTCTCAAAATTTGCAGGGAACCTTTTTGTGAGTGAAGACTTGGAGAAATCGAGTTCAACATCGGTAATGCCATCTCTGATTTTATTTATTTCAGAATAAATCTCTCTTAGAGCATTCGTTGTATTCTCAACATCTACTGAAGTTGAGACAGCAAAATAACCGGCCTCTTTAAAGTAGCTGAACCTGGAATGAATTCCATAAGTGTAACCGTTTTTTTCTCTTAGATTGAGATTCAGTCTGCTGGAAAATTGTCCACCTAGAACAAGATTCAGTATTTGCTTTTGGAAGAAATCTTTTTCACTTCTTTTTGAAGACAAATGCCCTGTTCGTATTTCAGTTTGAACTGCGTCTTTTTTATTGATTATAAAAGTTTTCCTTTGTGATTTTCTTAGATTAACTAGGGAATCTTTAACAGTTGACTCAACCTTCCAATTTCCAAATGCATTATCCAATTCTTGCTGAAGCGACTTTAAATCAATATTTCCAACCACAACAACAGAAGAGTTAAAAGGAGAAAATTTCTTTTGGTAAAGATCTCGAACAGATTCGATTTGAATTTTTTGCACGGTGGATTCAATCCCAAGTGTGGGAAAAGCGTAAGGAGAATCACTTCCAAACAGGAAATACTCAAATGAAATATCTGCAACGTAATCAGGTTCAGCTTTAACCTGTTCAAGTCTTACGATCACTTTTCTTTTCTCGCGACTGAAATCATTCTCATTAAGATGAGGTTCAGTAATTACACTTGATAAAAGTTTTAATGCGGGCGTATAATTTTCACGCAACACCTGTAACGAGAGAAAAGTAACATCCGGATCCGATGAGATTGAAAACTGAGCACCAAGCATTTCAAATTCGTCTGCTAGTTGAAGAGCGTCATATTTTCCAGCGCCCTCATCAATACACATCGTAAGAAGATTGCTTAATCCTTTAAAATTGTCGGGATCAAACCTGCTTCCGTTGTTGACTAAAAAGTTTACTCTGACGAGAGGGAGATCATTTTTTTCGCTGAAATAAATTTTCAAACCGTTGTTCAATTCATATGATTGAACAAAAGGAGGTTTAAAATTAATTTCTCCGGAACTTGAAGGTCGTTGTTTTCTATCAGTTTGCATTTTTTCTCTCAGGAACAATTCTCAAGTCAACATAATTATTTTTAAAGTATCCGTTTACAGCATGGCTTATATCATTCTCATTTACATTATTATATCTGTTAAGATCATAGTTGAAAGAATTTGGTTCACCTAAATAGAAGTTATAAAGATTTAGCATGTCAGCAACTGTATCAATATTCTGTAAAGAGTAAATAAAATTTGATTTGATTACATTTTTTGATCTTTCAAGTTCCCGCTGAGAGATGTTTTCTTTGGCAAGAATTGAAATTTCATCAAAAATTATTTTTTTTATTTCTTCGAGAGATTTACCTGGTTTAGCTGTTGCAACAATCATAAAATGTCCGCCATACTTGCCTGAAAACTGCATGGTGTTAACATCTTGAGCAATTTCCAATTCATAGACTAGCTTTCTTGTTAACCGGGCATTTTTTGAACCAGTTAGTAAATCGGATAAAATATCAAGTGCAGCATCATCCTGATCGAAAGCACTTTGTGACTGCCAGACAAAATAAATTCTTTCAAGATTTACTTTATCCTCTACTGTGATAAATTTTGAATATTTAAGATGAGAGGATTTAGAATTTATTGAAGTCGGTGTCCCATTATTTTTTATCTCCCCAAAATATTTTACAAGAAGCGATTTGGTTTTATTGATTTCAAAATTTCCCGCAACTACAATTGTTGCATTGGAGGGTGAATAGTGTTGTTGAAAAAATGAACTGACATCCTCCAGAGTATAGCTTTCAATATCTTTATAGTATCCTATCGTGGCCCAGCTATAAGGATGATCATCTGGATAAAGATTTGAAATTATTTTTTCCCAGGCTAAACCATAAGGCTGGTTATCATATCTCTCAAGACGTTCATTCAATACGACACTTTTTTGATTATCAAGTTTTACCTGGTCGAGAGCTTCGAGAAAAAATCCCATTCTGTCTGATTCAAGCCAGAAAGCAAGTTCTAAATCATTCGAAGGGAGTTTTTCAAAATA
Organism: uncultured Ignavibacteriaceae bacterium; assembly: GCA_964559565.1. Lineage (GTDB taxonomy): Bacteria > Bacteroidota > Ignavibacteria > Ignavibacteriales > Ignavibacteriaceae > IGN2. The sequence goes on from CAZLJI010000014.1 coordinate 19,085, forward strand.
ATTTGTTCTGTCAAAGCTTGTTGATGCATTCAGGGTCCCGCCTACTTCCTGAATATATCTGAAATGCATTTCTTTAGGTACATTTTTCGAACCCTGGAACATCATATGCTCAAAGAGATGTGCGAGGCCAGTTTTACCTTTTACCTCGTTCGCTGAACCCGCTCTGTACCAAATGTTAACCGCAGTAAATGGAATATTTTTATTCTGAAAAAGAATTACCTCCAGCCCATTCAGGAGTTTATATTTTTCGTACGGAATATCTAATAGATTCATAAATCTTGTAAACTTTTCTTTTAGAAATTAACAGGAAATAATTACCGTCTTGTTCATTTTAATTTAACTTTGAAATGCTGAAAATTAAATAAAAAAGCAGTAATTAAGAGTGATTAAAAATGAAGTATTAAATAAAGATTAATTTTTAATAAAATACTTGAATTCGAACTGAATATACTAAATATTTGGTATGACAAATTAAAACTTTTTCATCCGGGGTGGGAAGAATTAGTATTAATATTAATGACAAAAATTTCTCAATTCTTAACTAACCATAAATTATACTCACAAATAAAAGGAGAGGATATATGAGTAAAATCTATACCTTCATTGTAACGCTTATTCTCCTTCTTTCATTTGCTACTTTCGCTCAGACATATAAGCTAAGTGGAAATGTTACAAGTGAAAATACTGGAGAACCGTTACTGGGCGCAAATGTTTATATCAAGGTACTAAACTTTGGTGCAGTAGCTGATATGAGTGGAAAATACGAAATTCCAAATATTCCCAAAGGCACATATGAGTTGACAATCAGCTTTGTTGGCTACATAAGCAGGACAGAAAATATTAATGTTGCTTCAGATGCAGTATTAAATATAGCATTAAAAGAAAGTCCTGTACTACTTCAGGAAGCAGTTGTCCAATCAACTCGTGCAACATTAAGAGAAACCCCTGTTGCATTCACCCAGGTTGAAGGTGAAGAGATTGAGTTTAAACTTGCTTCACGTGACTTGCCTCAGGTTTTAAATGTAACCCCAAGTATATATTCTTCACCACAAGGTGGTGGTGCAGGTGATGCAAATTTAGTTGTTCGAGGTTTTAATCAGAGAAACATTGCCATTATGATAAATGGTGTTCCTGTAAATGATATGGAAAATGGTTGGGTATACTGGTCTAACTGGGCAGGATTAGGTGATGTAACACAGGATATTCAGATTCAGAGAGGACTTGGTGCTTCACCATATTCAGTCAGCTCAATTGGCGGTGTAGTTAACGTATTGACATTTGGTGCTGGTGGAAGACAGGAGTTCTCAAAATTAAAACAAGAGATTGGTTCAGATGGATTAGCTAAAACATCTTTTGCTTTTTCTTCTATGCTCTCACAGACCGTTGGATTAACTGCTCTTGTAAGCCGTAAAACGTGGGATGGATATTCTGATGGTCTATATCTCGATGAATATACATATTTCTTATCTCTGGGTGGAATATTTGGAAATCATTCATTGGAATTGACCGGTGTTGGTTCACCACAAGAACATGGACAGAGAACTTCACAGCAGACAATTGACAGATGGAATTCTTATGGTAAAACTCATAACTTTAATTATGGATTTTTGTTTGATGAACCATTAAACGAAAGAATAAATAAGTATCATAAACCTCAATGGAATTTAAGCTGGAACTGGCAGACTTCTGAGTCTTCGGTTCTCTCAACGATTGCCTATTTATCCTGGGGTAATGGATATGGATCTGGTCCTCTAGGATCATCATTTGCAACAACAGCATCTGGTTATGTTGATTTTGACGCTGCATGGGCAGGCAACCAGAATATAGATTCTACTTATTCTACATCTTTAAGAAGATCGACAAGAATTTTACGAAATTCAATTAACAATCATTTTTGGACAGGTTTACTCTCAACATTTAATACTCAACTTTCCGATGCATTTAAACTTACGTTCGGAATTGATGGAAGATATTATCTTGGAAATCACTTTAGAGAAGTCAGAAGTTTACTCGGTGGAGGTTACTATGCTGACGTAAGAAGTAATGGATCTCAAAGAGATGTAAATAAAGATCCACTCGCTATAGCAAAGACCGGTGATGTAGTTGATTACCACAATGACGGAAAAGTTACTTTATATGGAGGATTTGCTCAAATTGAATATAATAATGGAACTATAAGCGCCTTCCTGAATGCATCTGGTTCTCAAACTGGTTATCAAAGAATTGACTTTTTCAATTTTCTAGATAGCGATCCTGAACAAACAACAGAATGGCAGAATTTCTTTGGCTATACTGTAAAAGGTGGTCTGAACTTTAATATTGATGATCACAACAACATTTTTGCAAATGCTGGTTATTTTTCCAAAGCACCAATTTTTGATAACGTATTCGATTTTGCAAATAATGTATATGATGATGCTGTTAATGAAAAAATTCTTGGTTTGGAGCTTGGTTATGGTTATGCTAATCCAATAGTTGCATTTAACATTAATGGATTCTTTACAAACTGGAGTGACAGAGCTATAAGCCAGACTATTACTGTTGGTGGCATTTACGACATACAGGCAAATATAGTTGGTGCTGAACAGCAACATATCGGTGCTGAATTTGAAGGAAGATGGAAACCGATCAGAAATCTTGAATTGGGTGGTATGTTCTCCTGGTCAGAAAATAAATTTCAGGATGATGTGAGCGCAAGATTATTTCCTGAAGAGGATCCTTCACAAGTTGTTGAAATCAATTCATACGTCAAAGACCTTTATGTAAGTGATTTCCCAATGACAACCGCT
>CAZLJI010000015.1:0-8152 GCA_964559565.1 uncultured Ignavibacteriaceae bacterium
TCCGGGAAATTCATTTATCAAATAATTTTCGTGAAAATCAGAAAGAAAAGCATAACCGACGTTGCCTGGTAAGATTTCGTATTCCACTGAAGTGCTTTCTGTTAATCTCAGTTCTTTGTCAAAATATTTTCTTACCACAAAAGGACTGTAAGCGTGACGGTCTTTGAAATGTCTTTGAGGATAATATGGATAAACTTCTCCGCCTCCTTTTGTCCGGTAGTAAATATGCCCGTCTTTAAGCTCAGCTAACAAATCACGAAGTACAATATAAAATTCATCTCCTTGTGCATTTTCAGTTAGAGGGCGGTAAACTGTGTAAATCGAATCCCAATTAATTTTCTTGAACTCAAGGTAAGGGTAAACATCTTGAATCCTTTTACAAGCAGCATCAAAATCTTCAACATTTAGATTTGTTTCAGGTTCTGTTACAACCAGGTCTTTGCAGGAAAAAATTAATGACAAACAAACTATGTAAAAAATCAAATAAATCTTTTTCATCTGATACCTCTCCTAAAATCCATAAGTCAATGTGAAAACAATATTATCACTGGCAGAGAGAAGCGGTTCCCATGAATCTATTCTTGTAAAATGAAAAAGATAAGCAGCTTTTATTGATAGGTTATCCAGAAAATAATATCTTGAACCAAGAGTAAACACGACATTGTTTGCCGAAATTAGTGTTAAAATTTTTACCGGGGACTCATCCGATTCTTCCGTATCTACCGTACGGAATCCCAGAGAGAGAATATTAAAATCGAGTGAGCCTTCGATATTCAGTTTCTCAAAAAGATTATAAAAGATTTGCGAATTGATCCCGCCCGATATTAACATTGCAAATGATTGAGCATAATCAAAACCAGAGACTGCGATGTTTTGTTCATTGAAATAGAAGAATAATTCAGTAGAAGGACCAAGGTATAAGTAAGTATCATTATCAAATAAAGTGAATTTTGGTAATGCATAACTGAAACCCTGGTTTAGTGTAAATTGATAAATATCGGCACTTACATTATTATTTTTTATTTCGGAAGAATTACCGAAATCAATTTTTAAGCGGTAAACATAATCTGAATGCTGATTAGCCCAGGCAATGCTGTAGTAAGGAAGCGAGCCGGAGTATTTTTCCGTTGAAATGTATTCATCGGTTACTGCATAGCTACCGATTCCGTATTCAACTGTAATACCTTCCGGGAAAATTGATTTTTGATTTGTAGAGTCTTGCCCTAATAGATTTCCGCCAAACCAAAACAATAAAAGCGCAACCATTAAGAAAGAATGATTTTTATTCATTGTCTCCATCCACTGGGTTAAAAAAAATAAATGCCTACAAAAATATAGTAAACTCAGAAAGTTAACTTAGTTTTTTGTGTTAAATGGACTTATTTGAAATTGGCAGGTAGGTTCCTAATTAACAATTTAAGCTATGCAATGAATAATATGTGATTTAGTAAACACATAAATCCTGGTTGTTTACTTTGAAATACTTTAAGGTTTATGAAATTGTTTCTTGGGTGGAGAGATACTCTCTTCCAAAGTCGATTTCGAGTCCTCTCTCATCTACAGTTGAATGAAGAGGTTTTGTCCGTTCAACTTCATCAATTCCCATGCTTGAATATCTTGCGGCAAAAATATACTCTTTTCTTCTCAATTAGTACTGCCTTTTTGTGAAAACTCAGAATGATCTTTCCGATTTTCCTATCCTCTTCAATCACTTTTTACTATCTTCCCGCTAAATTTTTTGAAAATTAAAGTGGATTACCGCTATGATTAACAAGCTGAATCTCTTCTTCGCAACAATGTTATTTGTTTTTTTATCCGAGAGTAATTATCCCTGCACAAACTTCATTGTAACAAGAGGAGCAAGTGCTGATGGCTCGGTTATGATTTCATACACGGCTGACTCATACGGATTTTACGGCGAGCTTTATCATTTCCCTGCGGCCGTATATTCTGATGGTGCCTGGCTTGAAATTTATGAATGGGATTCTGGTAAATATCTTGGAAGAATTCCACAAGCTGAGGTTACTTATAATGTTATCGGAAATATGAATGAACATCAAGTGGTAATTGGTGAAACAACTTTTGGTGGAAGAGAAGAGCTTGTTGACCCCAAAGGTTTAATTGATTACGGTAGCCTGATGTATATTGCTCTTCAAAGATCAAAGACCGCACGCGAAGCAATTAAAGTCATGACTGACCTTGTAGCCGAATATGGATATCATAGTTCCGGCGAGTCATTTTCTATTGGTGATGCCAACGAAGCATGGATACTTGATATGATTGGTAAGGGTGAGGGAAGCACCGGTACGGTTTGGGTGGCAGTTAAAATTCCGGATGGATATATTTCCGGACACGCAAACCAATCACGCATTACAACATTTCCTTTGAACGATCCTGAAAATTGCATTTACTCTCCTGATGTTATTTCCTTTGCAAGAGAGAAAGGTTACTTCAGTGGAAAAGACTCAGAGTTTAATTTTTCAGATGCGTACGCTCCGCTTGATTTCGGTGCGATAAGATTTTGTGATGCTCGTGTGTGGTCTCTCTTCAGAAGATGCAATTCTGAAATGGACAAATACAGCTCTTATATTAAAGGAGAATCATTAGAGAGAATGCCGCTTTATATTAAGCCTGAAAAAAAATTGTCTGTGCACGATGTTATTCATTTGATGCGTGATCATTACCAGGGGACAGAGCTTGATATGACGGTTGGGGTTGCCGCAGGTTCTTACGAAATGCCATACAGATGGCGACCATTAACATGGCAGTATGAAGGCGAAGAATATTTTAATGAGAGACCAATCTCAACTCCACAGACAGGATTTTCATTTGTCTCTCAGGCAAGATCACAACTTCCGAATGAAGTCGGTGGAGTTTTATGGTTTGGTGTTGATGATACTTACTTTACAGTTTACACACCGATGTATGCTTCAATGACAAGAACACCGTATAACTTTTCAAAGGGAGTTGGCTCCATGTCAAAATTTACCTGGGATGCAGCTTTCTGGGTATTCAACTTTGTATCAAACTTTTCATATCCGAGATTTTCTGTTGTAATAGATGATGTTAAAAGAGTACAGAATGATCTGGAAGGATATTTTATAGCACAGCAAAAAACAATTGATGAGACAGCTTTATCATTATTAAAAAGTTCTAAGGGTGAAACGGTTGAATATCTCACAAATTATTCAATTGGTTCTGCTGAGAAAACTTACAAACGATGGAAACAGCTTGGAGAAGAGCTTCTTCAAAAAAACATCGACGGAATTTCTAAAACAGAATTCTTTGCCCCCAAAAACATCGGTTATCCCGATCATTTTAAGAAGAGAATTGTCGAAGAATCCGGCGATAAATTTAAGATGAAAGAGATTGTTATAGATAAAGATCTGGCATATGATCAGAATATGAGTAAAGCAGACCAGCTTGTTACTGAAAGAAAATACAGCGAGGCAAAATCTCTTTACCTAAAAGCACTGGAATTGAAACCAGATGAGAAACTTCCAAAACAAAAAATTGAAAAGATAGAATCTATACTTGGCGCAATTGATCAGATTCACAAAAATACTTTTTGATGTGAATTGTGGTAGATCTCATTTTTAAGTGGAGAAGGATTCTATAAATTTTTAGGAAAATAAAAAACGCACCGAAGTGCGTTTCAATTAAAACTAAAATGATAGAAGCCTCTCTTTTTACAAGCCAAATCTTACACCGGCATTAATGAATATTGATCTGGACTTGCCAACATCAAAAGAAGCAACACTTGATACATCTGTCAAAGACCATTCATATTTTAAATCGACAAAAAACATTGAGATATCCAAACCCGCACCGATAAACACTCCCCAACTTGCATCATTGAAATCATCCTTCGATAATTCGAATGCGTCAACAGTTGTAACGATAAGAACAGAAGCTCCCCCAAAAGCACGCAGTCCGATAAGGGTTGCTTCTTCACGTAATAGATAATACCCGATCATCGCAGGTATGCGGATACCGCTTATTTCAGTGTTGAAAGTTATTTGGTCATCATCAGAATTGTATTCATTACTTTTATAAGTCCAGAATATTCCGCCCTCGCCATAAAATTTATCGCCCATCAGTACTGTGCCGCCAATTTGCCAACCGACTTTTGCTGAGGTTTCTCCGGATTCGGGATCTTCAGAAAAATCTGTGAAGTTAATACCGATAGCAGGTTTTATTTCAAGCTGCGCATATGTTAAGCCTGTTGCAAAAACAAGACTAAATAAAAAGATTGTTTTGAAAGTTTTCTTCATAATATGATTATCCTTTTGTTAATTAATGTAGAGAATGTTGATTTGAATTCTTGCTGCTTACTTATTTTCTGGAATGCATTTGATCATTATAAATAATGTCTCCAATCAAAAACCAATCTTAAACCAAGACTCCAGACTGTATCTAATTCTGGCGGTGTTGTTGTCCCGGAAACTGATTCCAGGACTGTTATATTATGAGGAAAATCAGCAGCACCATAAATTTGGATAAAAAGCGATGATCTCTGATCTGCATCGAAAGATCTGAAAGGTCTGTATTCTAAAATTGGAAACTCAACCATAGTGGAACGATAAGAGATAACGAATAAATCTTCAATACCATTTTCACCGGTGGAATAAGTAACTAATGCATCCGGTGTTTTTGTTCTTCCATACAGGTAAACAGCAATTTCTCTCCCAAGTACGAATTGAAAACGACCGAATGATGTTTCAACACCCCTCTGCCAGGGAATAAGCCCGCCGTTAACAGCAGAAACTCCTACACTAACCAATGCTTCCTGATCGATAAGAAATAATAATGGACCAAGAATTAAAAGATCAGCCGGTAGTACATAAAATGGAAGTCTTAACCTGGTACTGAAAGCTGATCTTCCGGGAATTGCCGCATATATATTTCCATAGGCCTGGAGTTCTGTAAAATCCAGCACTTCTGTGGATGAAGAAGCATCCTGTCTGTAGCCTGCATCAATGAAGATAAGCCCATCCCCGGATTCATTTATTACTCCATCCAGACCAACACCAAAACGACCGGATATTTCCAGTCCACCAATGGCACCAATGGTTTCCTGTCCCTGGCTAAAGCCTCCAAAAATTAATGCACCTCGTGCTGCCGGGGAAAAACCAACGAATGTTCCAACCTCAGCCCTGAATCTTGGCAAGTCGCCTAAACCTTCTTCCAAAGCAGGAACAGGAGTTCTTAATATTACTTCTTCCAGCAATTTGTTAAAGTCAGGATTGGTTTCTTGTGAAGGAACAAAATTGTTCAGGCAAACATTGAAACTATCAGGAGAATAAAATATATCATTATTTTCGGTGATAAATTCCGGATACTTGCCGCTGACCACATCAAGAACCTGCATAACACTAAGACGAACGGCAAAAGCTGCTCTTTCTGCATCCTCAGTTCTCATCCACGCGTCTCCTGTCAATACAGCATTGTCTCCATTCCAGGTACTGACTTTCAATCCTCTTTCGTTGTAGTAGTCGTGAGTTCCTTTTCTTTGCGAAGCATCTCCCCAGGTACCGGCAACGTGACCCGCTGCAAACATATCCTGCAGAAAGTGAATTGCATAAGCTTCGTCAGCAAGCATTGCAAGTGTGAGTGCAGATCTTTCTTCGGGAGTTAGATTTCCTTTTGCTAATCTGGATGCTTTTATAATTGCTTTATAATGATACCAGGTGTATGCGCTTATCGCATTTAATTCTTCACCTTGCTTTGTACAGGCTAATACGTATGAAAGTGCGTCCATGTCCACATCAGTAAGCGAGAGAAGGAAATGAACATTATTGGACCCGGCTCTTGTAACGTATTCAGGATCAGCGCTCTGCAGTTTCAAATCTGATTCTCTGACGGCATTTATTCGTCGGACCCGGTCTTCAGAATAAGCAAGGTCTATTTTTAATTGTGCTGTTATATCTGCAACAGCTAATATCCAATCAGTTTCAAGAATGTTATAAAGCAAATTTTCTGCTGAGCAGGAATGGTCGCCGCCGATAGCCGGCCAGGCAGCGTAATCGATGAATTCTGGTTTTAACCCCTGGTCAGATACAATCACCGTCTCAGATAATCTGAACTCATAACCACTTCTTGCTTGTGCCCACAATTGATCAAGCGATATACGGTAATCCGTTGGAAGTTTTTGAACAGCGATTAACATTATATCCCTGTGCTCTGGATAAAGCCAAGCTTTGGTTGTGCTGAAACTAAAAACAAATATGAGCACAAAGGTATTAGTAACAATGCTTTTCATTTAAGTTCTTTGAATTTAGGAATTAATCATGGGAGGAGTTCATATAAATACTTTCGCACGCAAATCAAAATTAAACAAATTTTCTTAATCGTAAATATCGCTGAGTTCTTTAAAATGACCGATGGCTTCCTCTACAACACTTGAGGGCATTCCAAAGTTCTCCTGAATTACAGCGGGGAGATCATGGCGGTCTATTTTTCTGGTTGTACAATTGTTCCCAGTGGTTTCGGTCAGGTCTAAATTTTTTAACACCATTGAGCCGGTATCTGAAAAGCGTGTGATGCGGACAGCATTCATAAAAACAGCGCCGTCCGAGTAAGAGTTTTCGATGACTCTCCGGAATTCTTCTATTTTTCGTGCTTTTGGTTTTGCTGTGTACCAATGCTGCAACTTGCCTTCGAAATGTTGTTCAACTTTTGTTTCACCAAAATCATCTTGTGGTTTTACTAAGTATTTCTCGTTACCGATTGTAATAACATAATTTTCTTTCAAATCTCTTGGGAGAGGTTTTAAGAAAGGCGCAGCATAACCGCCATCAATTATATATTCTTTACTATCAATTTTAACAATGCTAATCAGATGAACATCCGGATTCTTCATATCAGCGCCACAGAGTTTTATTTCATATCCCAGATATTCGAGCAAAAGGTAGAGGTAATAATTATTTGAATAGCAGGTTCCCCCGAAATTATACTTCTCAATTCCATCAAGATATAATTCAAGATCGGGAATGTAATTCATTCCTTGCTTTTTATAGAGCAGCTTTGAAATGTTTTCAAAAGGAACTTTGATGAGGTGAGTTTTTACAATTTTTTTAAATAAATCAAAATCGGGTTTTGATTTATTAATACCCATTAACTTAAGGTATTTATCGAACAAGTTTTTTTGATTCATCATACAATAGGAATTTATAATATTAATTTACTATTTTTCACCACTTCTAAAAAAATCTGGGCTTAAGTATTTTTATAAAAATAAAAATATGCTGTATTTCATCAGTCGATGAAGCCATGTTAGCAATAAAATACGGAGCTTCTGCATTAGGATTAGTTTCTGAAATGCCAAGCGGCCCTGGAGTTATTGACGATAACAGTATTGCAGAAATAGCTTCAAAGATACCTCCACCAATTGCAACATTTCTTCTTACAAGCAAACAGAATGCGGATGATATTATTCTCCAGCATTCGAAGACCAGAACAAATACGCTGCAGCTTGTTGATCACCTGCCTCAATCTGAACTAGTTAAACTGAAAGAGAAACTGCCAGAAATAAGACTTGTCCAGGTGATTCACGTTTTGGATGAATCATCAATCGACGAAGCAAAGAAAGTGCAGCATTTTGTTGATGCACTTTTACTCGATTCAGGCAATCCCAGATTAAAAGTAAAGGAACTTGGAGGAACCGGACGAACCCACAATTGGGAAATTAGCAGAAATATTGTGGAAAGTGTTAACATACCAGTGTTCCTTGCTGGCGGACTAAATCCCCAAAATGTGAGTGAAGCGATTAAAGCAGTACAACCGTATGGATTAGACATTTGCAGCGGAGTAAGAACTAATAATCTTCTCGACGTAAAAAAATTGAAATCCTTTATTACAGAGGTTCAAAAACTTAATTGGGATTATTTTATTAGGACTTAGCCCAGATGAAAATTATATGATGGCAGCGGAATTGTATTATTTGACAAAGAATAAACAAGTATTATTTTAACTCAGCACAAAAAAAATCATCCGTACTTAGATTAGAATTTTCTCTCGTTCCAAACAAATAATTATTAATTTATAAAAAGGAGACGTATGCGAGTAAAATTTCTACCACCGCTATTTCTGGTATTTATTCTATTAATTTTACCGGAAACAATTCTAGCTCAAGGTGTAACCACAGCATCAC
>CAZLJI010000015.1:8252-10595 GCA_964559565.1 uncultured Ignavibacteriaceae bacterium
ATTCTATTAATTTTACCGGAAACAATTCTAGCTCAAGGTGTAACCACAGCATCACTAAACGGAATAGTTCAGGATGCTGGCGGTAATCCACTGCTAGGAGCTAACGTAATTGCTGAACACATACCAAGCGGCAGTCAATATGGAGCAGCCACAAGAGACAATGGATTTTTTAATTTACCCAATCTCAGGGTTGGTGGCCCATACACAGTTACTGTATCGTACATTGGTTATAATCCTCAAAAAAAGGAAGAAATTTTCTTAAGTCTTGGTCAAGACTTCAGGATAGAGTTTACCCTGGAAAGCGAAGCTGTTTCTGTTGGTGAAGTTGTTGTAACTGCTGAGCAAGATGCAGTGCTAAACAGCAACAGAACTGGCGCAGCTACTTACGTGGATGTAGAGCAAATTCAGACATTACCCACAATTAAAAGAAGCATCAGAGATCTAACCAGATTAGACCCAAGGAGCGATGGTAATTACAGCTTCGGCGGAAAGAATTGGTTATACAACAATATCTCTCTTGATGGTTCTTACTTTAACAATCCTTTTGGATTGGATGATCCTGCCCCGGGTGGGCAAACGAGTGCAGAGCCGGTTCCTTATGATGCCGTTGAGCAGGTTCAGGTATCAATTGCACCTTATGATGTGCGTCAAGGTGGATTCACAGGTGCTGGTGTAAACGTCGTTACAAAGAGTGGAACGAATCGATTTCAAGGATCTTTATACAGCTTTTTGAGAAATGAAACTCTTCTTGGCAACACCGTAAGTGGCAATGAAGTAATTGCTAACCCCGATCTGTTTTTTAACCAATCAGGTTTTTCTATCAGCGGCCCAATCGTGGAGGATAAATTATTTTTCTTCCTCAATGGTGAAATAGAACGAAGAGAAGATCCCGGCACAAACTTCGTTGCTAACCGAAGCGGAGATGTGGAATTCGGTGAGTCACGAGTCAACGCAAGTATTATGGATTCAATCAGAACAAGAATGAAACAAGTTTATAATTATGAAACCGGTGAGTATGAAGGATTTATTCACGATACAGAAAACGAAAAGATATTATTGAAATTTGACTGGAACATTAATGAAAGCAACAACCTGTCCTTCAGGTACAACCGCCTGGATGCAAGAAGAGATCTACCTCCTCATCCATTTGTACTCAGTTCCGGCGGTCGTGGTCCAAACGAATCAAGCTTGCCATTCCAGAACTCGGGCTATCAGATAAATAACAAACTTAATTCGTATGCTGTCGAATTAAACTCGCGGTCGGCAAATTTTGCTAATCGTTTCTTTGCAAGCTATAATAGATTCAGAGATAACAGAGATCCATTTAGTGAACCATTCCCGACAATTCAGATAGATGTAGACGGAGTCAACTATACAACAATTGGGCACGAGCCATTTTCAATTCATAATATTTTAGATCAGGATGTCTTGCAGATAACTGACAACTTTAGTTACTTTCTTGGTCAACACGTCGTTACTGTTGGTAGCACGTTTGAGTATTTCAGCTTCTTCAATGCGTTCAACATATTTCGTCATGGGTTGTTTATGGTTCCGGCTCAATTTGGCGGAACAACATTCGGATCGCTTGAAGAATTTTTTGATGCTACTGATCCATTATCTGAAAACTTCATCGATTTCAGAACTGCTTTTGTTGACCCCGTTGCTGGTAGCCCATTCAAAGGTGAAAACATTGAGGTTGGTCAATTATCATTTTATGTTCAGGATGAATTTAGTGTTTCTCCGGTATTTAATTTAACTGCTGGAGTAAGAGTAGATCTGCCGATGTACTTTACAGAACCGGTTGACAACCCATTCTCAAGAAGCTTAAACCTTCTTGATCAAGATGACAATTCAGAAACGATTGATCAAAGTACATTACCGGGTGTTCAGACATTGTTTTCCCCAAGAGTCGGATTTAACTGGGATATAACTGGCGATAGAACAACGCAGCTGCGCGGAGGCACTGGAATTTTCACGGGTCGGTTACCTTTCGTTTGGGTAGGAAACGTTATCTCAAATCCTGGTCCTAATCCAAATCTTTATCCTAACGCTGATCCTGTTACTTCTCAAGACGATGCTGTTTTACAGCAATCGTTTGATCTTAACGGAATGGTAGAAGACTTTAAGTGGCCGCAGGTCTGGAATTCTAATATCGCTGTTGATCACCTGTTGCCAGGCGGCTTGCTTGGAACTATTGAATTTATTTACGGGAAAGATTTAAATTCAATATATGTAAGGAATGCTAACCTGGCTGAGCCAGTTAGATATCTGAATGATGGAAGACCATATTTTGCAGATGCTGGCGGAAACAATCGGCTGAATACTTTCGTACCAGTTGATGGC
>CAZLJI010000015.1:10605-19741 GCA_964559565.1 uncultured Ignavibacteriaceae bacterium
TTTTTTCGGCGGTGTTTATGTGATTGATAACTCAGACGAAGGCTATCATTACAGTGGGGCAATTCAGCTGAGAAAACAATTCGATATTGGATTGCAGACTGGCTTAGCTTATGCGTACCAGGAGGCAAAGAGCTTGCTTAAGTCAACTGAAATAGCGAGTGTTTTATTTGCAGAGAATCCTGTACAGGGAGACCCAAACAAACCAGAATTAAGTTATTCTGAGTTTGGAATGCGTCATCGAATTACAGGTAATGCAATTTATTCCCACGATTGGAACGATAATTTTACATCGCATTTTGGATTGTTTTTTGAAGTATCTGAAGGCAACAAATTTGCAGGAGCCGGCGGTAACAGATATTCGTTTGTGTACGCTGGTGATGTGAATGGCGATGGACAAGCAGGAAATGATCTTATTTATATTCCTATGAGTCAAGATGATATCAATTTGGTCCCTTATGAAGATGAGAGTGGTCAAACAATTTCACCTGAAGAACAATGGAATAAATTGAATGCTTTTATTGAACAGGATGAATACCTGAAAGAACATCGTGGAGAAATTGCCGAGAGGTTTGGCGCAGTTAATCCCTGGTGGTGGAATATTGATTTCAGATTTATGCAAGATTTCGCCTTTATTTTGGGTAGTATGAGACATACATTCCAACTCAGCATTGACATCTTAAATTTACCAAACATGCTTAGCTCTGAATGGGGTGTAAGAAAGATTGCAAGCTCGTCTGCAACAAATCCGCTTGAGTTGGTTAGTTTTGATGAAGACGGCGAGCCTAACTTTAACTATAAGGGAGCTACAACCACAACTTATGTTGATGATCCAAGCGTTAACTCCCGTTGGCAAATGCAGATTGGGTTAAGGTACTTCTTTCAATAATTAATTTTTAAAACTTTTAACCCCCGTTTATGCGGGGGTTTTTAATTTAGAGGCGATACGTAAACAAAAAAGGCGTTCATCAGAACGCCTCTTCAGAATTTATTTAAGGAATAGAACTTTTAGTTACGAGATTTAGCTTCATTAACTACAATATTTCTTCCACCTAATTCCGAATCGTTTAAAGCCTTGATAGCTTTGTTCGCTTCGTCGGCACTTCCCATTTCTACGAAACCGAATCCTCTTGATCTGCCGGTAGTGCGATCCATTACTACTTTAGCAGAAACAACGTTTCCGTGCGCTTCAAATGCTTCTTTTAATTTGTCGTCGTTAACCGACCATGGGAGAGAACCCACAAATAACTTAGTACTCACTAGAACTCCAAAAAAATGTTTAATAAAAAACCGGTCTATTACCGGAGGCTTCAAAACTAAAAAAAATAGTTGCTAATACCTAACCATCGGATTTAACTATTGCGAAAATGGTCATTAAACAAACCTTTCAGTTAATTTGTTAATGTTATAAAATCCTTGAGGCTGTCAGACTGATATCTGCATACTTCCATGCTTCCTCAAATCTATTCTTAATTTCAACAGCTTCCTGCATTTTACCCTGGCTCACTAATGCTTGGTGCAATCCAAACAATCCCCATCCGTTATCAGGAATGTCCTCAAGATTTTCGCGATATACTTTTTCTGCCTCGGCATATTTACCAGCCTCGATTAGGACTGCCCCAAGGTTTTGTCTGCAAGGGTAGAACCATGTCGGTGGTTCATCATATCTTAACTGACTTTCATACTCAACAGCTTTTGTAAGGTGACTGATTGCTTTTTCATAATTTTTCTTTTTTGCCTCCAGTTCACCCTTTGTGACTTCATAAGCAATTTTGACCAGTAGGCCAGCCGAGTTAATTCCCCAAATGGATAATTCTTCAATAGATTTATTGTCAGTCAGCGGACTTAATTTTATAATTTCTTCTGATGCTTTATCAAGTTCATCTTTTGCAATAAATGCCATTGCTCTTGCATAATGCCATACAGCCTGCATATAGGGTCTTTCATCCTGTGGTTGAGGATAATCAAGAATCTCATCCCACTTACCGAATGTGACATAAGAGTAAAGCGGAATTGTTGCAAAATGCTGAAGTGTCTGGTAACCGCAGACTTCCATCAAAGAATCAGGCGGCTTTTGTGAAGTTTTCAGTGCTGCATCGATAGCTGTTTTACTGTCACCTTCAAGTGTTGCCGTTGCCCAAAGAAAATGATAATTGTGCGGATAATATGAAATCGGATAAAATCCCTGCTGGTTGCATTGATTAATATATTCCTCGTCAGATTTTACTGCTCGCATGTTTGCAAGAGATCCCTCATGATATTTTCCCGTTCTGATATAAATGTGAGCAGGCATGTGAACTAAATGTCCCGCACCCGGCGCAAGGAATCTTAGTCTGTCAGCACTTGCTAATCCACGATGTGGATTTTTTGATGCTTCGACTGCGTGAATATAGAGATGATTTGCACCGTGATGATTTTGGTTTCTTTCAATCACACTTTCAATTACAGCAAGCATCTCCGCAGTCCAGGGTTGTACGGTTCCATCCTTCAACCAATAATCCCAGGGATGTAAATCCATTATCGATTCAGCGAACATTGTTGCAGCATCAAGATCATCAGGATACTTGCTCACAAGATTTCTCATCGCATCCGAATAAGCCTGGTCAAGAGAGGTTCTGTCCTCCATCACTTCTGCAGAATACCTTTCTGAAAGCACCAGTATAAAATCTTTTTCTTTCTGACTTTCATCATCACTCAAAGAAATTGCTTTTTGAATTGCCTCATAAGCAGTGTGAACAACCCCAGCATCCATCGGTAAGTTTATATTGGGACCAAGTACATAAGCCATTCCCCAATAAGCCATCGCACAATTTGAATCAAGCCTTGCCACTTCCTCAAAAGAACGAAAGGCTTCTTCGTGGTTAAACCCATACGCGAGAATAATTCCCTGATTAAAATATTTCTGGGCTAGTTCAGATTCTGTTGTGATTGGAAAGTTGTGTGTTCCCAGATTATCAAATAGCGGCGCTTGCTTTATTTGCTCATTGCTGCATGCTATAAACAGCAGTGCCACACAAAAAATTAATATGCTCATTCGCATAAATACCTCCTTAAAATTTAATTGTTCTGTTTGAGCAAAAACCGGTGGAATAAGAATAAGGTGAAGCTCTATCTCAAATTAATTTCTTGATTGCTAATTAGCAACTCTCGTCGCCAGGAAAATAAATTTTGTGATAGAGATAACATTTTTCCATCGTGGACACTAATTTTTTGTCATTACTGTAATTGTAATATCATCAAATGGTGAAGAATTATTCAAGAAACTTCTATGGTCAGTTAGAATATTATCAATGATGCTTCTAGAAGAGCTGTTACCTGACTTAATTAATTGCTCACGGAGTCTTTCTTCCCCATATTCAACCTCATTAGAAGAAGCTTCGGTTAATCCATCGGTGTAAAGAATTAATGAGTTGCCCTTTTGCAGGTCTATATTAACAAGTTCATATTCTGATTGAGAAAATAATCCGACTGGGATACCGGTAGCCTTAAGAATATCCACGTTTCCATTTTTTATTAGAAGCGGAGGGTTGTGGCCGGCTATACATATTTCAACATTACCTGCTTTGTTTGCTTTTCCAAAAACCATTGTGGCATAATGTGTTGATAATGTACTTTCGCAGAACAGTCTGTTTGCGCGTGTGACAATTTCATTTACAGGCAAGTTAAATGAAAGTAAACTTCTGATTAGCGCGTGAAGATGGGACATCATTAAAGAAGCAGAAATTCCTTTACCTGATACATCGCCAAGTACAAATAGTACTGATTCATTATCTAGTTTAATGAAATCACAAAAATCACCACTGACTGTTCCTGCAGGACTATAGTGATAACAGAAATCCCATCCATTAACAGAGATATGATTCTCCGGCAATAAGTTGCGTTGAATTTTTATTGCTAACTCAAGATCCTGCTCAAGAGCTTTTCGTTGATGATGATTTAGGTGATCGAGGCAGACCGTTAATAGTGGATCCATAATTAATCTGTCAGATTCAATTGGATCATGACAAACATCGCAAATTCCATACGATCCATTATCAATTCTTTCAAGCGCCGAATCAACCTGCTGAAGCAAAGAGAAAAGTTTAACTGGATCAGGAACATACTTGATTGTTTCCTGAAGTCTTTCTCTTCGTTCATTCAAATGATTTTTAAGTGAAGGAATATTTAAGCCGGTCATTTTTTGCCTCCTGATTTTTATAACTGAATAAAATATAGATTATAAATATTCTTAAGACAACAAATGAATATTGTAAGATGATTTAAATCACCAGATATATGTAGAAGGAATCAGCTTAAAGCAAAATCAACTGCTGCTTTTGCATGAATTTCAAGTGTGTTGAAAACAGGTAAGTTTGAATCATCTTGTTTTATCAGAAGTGGAATCTCAGTGCACCCAAGTACAATTCCCTGTGCGCCTCTCATCTGAAGCTCATTAAGGATATTTAAAAATTCATTTTTGGTTTCCTTTTTGAATTGTTCTTTCAGAAGCTCATTCATAATAGCATTGTGTATGAATTCTCGTTCTGCTTTTGGAGGGACAATACTTTCAATACCAGATTGATGAAGGCGTTTTGTATAAAAATCCATTTCCATTGTAAATCTCGTTCCCAGCAATCCAATTTTGCTTAACTCTTTCTTTTTTATTTCATCAGCAGTTGCATCGGCAATGTGAACTACCGGTATACTAATTTCTTTTTCCAGAGCTTCAACATATTGATGTAATGTGTTTGCACACAACACAAGACAGTCCACGGAACAGTTTTTAAGTTTTTGTACTGATTCCAGTACCAGTTTATAAACACCTGCGTGATCTTCCTTTTTGTTGAGCGCATCAATCTCAGCATAGTTAAAAGAGGAAAGCATAATTTTTGCAGAATTCAATCCACCAAGTCTTTTATTAGTCTCCTGATTTATTATTCTGTAATATTCAAGAGTTGATGGCCATCCGGTCCCACCTATCATTCCAATTGTTTTCATTTGTGTCAGTAATTTTTTAATATTTTGTCCGACTAACCGGCAAACTTTGAAAGAAAATCGCCTATATAGTAAGGCCAGATTATTAATGCTAATAATCCCTTGAAAAAAGAAAGCTTGAGAAATCCGATGGTAAACAACCAGCCGATAAACCATACCGGTCCCATTATCCCTGCAACCTCAACTTTTCTGCTCATATTATTCCTCATTAGTTATTTAACAAGTGAAATTTAATCAATTCAAAAATATCATCAGTTTTATTCATTTGAAATATATTTGATATATTGCCCGGTAAAGAATTGGTTTGTCAAGGAAATCAAAAAGGAGGCACAATGGCACGAAAAATAATTGGGGTAATTGTTGGATACATTGCAATGACTGCAACAATATTTATCACCTTTACGTTGCTTTACTTCATCCTAGGCGCAGAAGGATCTTTTCAACCCGGGAATTATCAGGTTTCAACCACCTGGCTTATTCTCAGTACAATTCTTGGATTGATAGCGGCTGTTATAGGTGGTCTGGTCTGTGTTATTATTGCTAAAGATCGAAAGATTGCAATCTGGTTAGCAGGATTGGTGCTGGTGCTGGGGATTATTTTTTCGATTACAGGTTTGAATGCACCTGAAGCAGAAACGAATAAAGTTCGCGAAGGAAATGTTGAAAATATGGAAGCAATGCAAAATGCCAAACAACCACCGCTAGCATTAATACTTAATCCTATAATAGGTGCTTTAGGTGTCATCGCAGGATCAAGATTAAAAAAGAGTAATCAAGCTTCGTAAATATTTTTAATAAATAAATTTCTCAAAACATCTGCTATCAGGATCTTCAGCATGTTTTCCATAACATTTTAATGATTTGTATCCGAATTTGGTATACAGACTCATTGCTTCGGGTTGCTTTAATCCCGTTTCAAGAACCAGTCTATTGTAGTTTAGTTCTTTTGCTTTGTCCTCGAGTTCAGATAAAATATTTTTTGACAATCCTCTGCCTCTGTATTCTGGTTTTACGTACATTCGTTTTATTTCAGCAGTCTGGTCATTGAAATGTTTTAAAGCGCCGCAAGCTACTGCATTTCCACTTTCATCATATGCGACATAAAATATGAGCATTTGTTCGTTCTCATCCATGAATTCTTCTATTATCCCTTTCCCATAAATTAATTCCAACTCTTTGTGAAGCTCATCAGTGAGGATTTTAATTTGAACAGAATTCGCAGATACCGGTTTAATTTTGAAATTTTTCAAAATTTTTTTCGAATAGAATTAAAAAAGCTTGAGTTAGAAGGCTCAATGATATCACCAACTTTAACCATCCCAGTTGATTCGCTGACAAGATTCATTCCGAACATAACGTTATTATCAAATTTTCTATACTTCGAAAGTGTAAACAATGGTTCGTGCAAACGTTCAGCAGTTTCCTGGTTTGTGGTTGTGATAACACATCGCGTACAAGGTTTAACAGCTTCAAATTCCACATCACCAAGTTTAATTTTTTTCCAGCCATCCTCTTCAAACGGTTTGCCTCCTGTAAAAACAAAATTCGTTCTGAATCTGTTCATCGGAAGTGGCTTTTCCATTCTTGAATTTAAATCATCAAGTGATGATTGACCTATTATCATAAAAGGGTATCCATCGGCAAAACTAACAATTTTATTTTTGGCATAAGTTACATCAACAACTCGTTTTGTTGATTCAGGCATTTTTACTAAATGGCATTTAATACCAATTATTTCAGAGAACCAATCGTCAATTTGAGAGTTGTAAAATTCACCAATCACAGTATCATCCCAAATAACAACTTTATCTTTTTTTGAATAGTTAAAATTAAATGGTACAAGCAGCGGTTCAATCAACTTAGCTTTATGCTGGATTTTCAATCCATCATCAAGAATAGAAACTTTTAAAAGAGCCATTTCCGGGAAATCACGCTGGGTAAAGAATGTGTTTGTTTCATCAACCAAAACCCATCTTCGGTCATATTTCAAACCTCTTTCTTCAACTTCAGCAAATTGGAGACTAATTCCGCCAAGTGATTTGACAGGATAAATATTTATTTCTGAAAGTGTAAGCATATTTTAAAATTCTCAAATCTCAAAAACCAAATTACAAATAATGCAGAAAAACCAAATCACAAAATCTAAACAGATTATGAATTTAGTTGTTAGAATTTGTAATTTGCTTTATCTGCCCTTGGCGGACTGTGCTTTGTCATTTGGAATTTTTCAGAACAATTAAAGTTATTTCAGGTGTTGAGTTATAACGAAGCGGAGCTAATGACATTCCCAATCCTCTGTTAATGATCATTAACATACTATCAAACCAAAAATCTCCTCGAATGTAACTGGTTTCGAACATTGTTGGAGTAAGCTGAACAAATGGGAACACAAATGTAATTTGTCCGCCATGCGTATGTCCTGCAAGAAATAAATCAAAGTTATTTTTTTGTGCAGTTCCTATTAAGAATTCCTGCGGCTGATGTGTTAAAAATATTTTAAAGTCACCTTCATTGTTTGAAGAAAGGCTATCCAAAACATTTTGAGGCACGGTTTCAACATATGTGTTTGTAATAAGAGTAATTGCGATTTCGATGCTATCAACTACAATAGTTTTTATATCATTATCAATCATTTGAACTCCATGGTAATTCAGAGCAGACTTAACTTCGGTAAGACTTCTTGCATAATCATTCCTGTAAGCCCAATTATCATGATCGCCAACGCAGGAATAAATTCCATACTTAGCTTTTAGTTTACCAACTTCACGAGCACTCAATTCAATATAATCGGGACCATTTGTTATCAAATCTCCTGAAATTAATATTAAATCAGGATTCATTGAATTAACCTTGTCTAAATATTTTCTGAGTCTTCCTTCATCAGTGTAGTGATCAGCCTGAATATCGGAAATAAATACAATCTTAAAATTATCAAGCTGCGGCGGCAGATTTTCTTTTTTGTATTCAACTTTTCTTACTGATACAGCGTTATAATCATAAATAATTCTGATTGGGATGTAGAGTATGAAGAACCCGATTATCAGAAAAAGCAGAGCAGAACGTATTTTTAATAAATGCACCCGGGTTCTTTTGATAAACATATGAGAAAATATTTTTATTAAATCCAGCGGTATAAAGAAAAGGCAGCATTGAATTATCAGAACAAAGAAAGTCCAGAAAGGATATATAATCAGGTAATCAATTATCCTGCTCTCTGGTGCTGGCAGGTAAGAACCAGTGATTGCAAAGTATGTAAAAATAAAAATTAGTACAAGGGGATAAAGATTCATCCAGATTAGAAAGACTTTCCTTACCAGGTGAAATTTCTTTTCGTAGAAGTTTGGGAAAAAATGTTTGATAGCAAGGTTTACATGTTTAATAAAGTAAAACTCTACTAGAACAAGAATTGCTATGCCAAGAAGGAGCCGAATTATGATCCACATTTTGAGTTTATATAAAATTTTTAGATAAGACAAAAATAGTTTAATTGCGTTAAATTACTGAGTTATAAAGGTATATGGTACAGGGGATGAATGTGGATGAGATTTTAGTTGTTAGATTTGGTTCTTAGTTCTGGTTTAATAGTTAATGGTTTTGGTTAACTGGTTTATGGTATAATGCTCTTAAAATTATTCCCATTTACCCCTGTACCTCCATACCTAATCGTCGTATAAACGATAGCATCCTCTGATAGTGAGTTCCTTTCCAATAGACTTTGTTACACGAAGGACACTGGTAAAACTCATTTTGTGATTGTGCTACTTTTGGTGGAAGCTGATTGATTACAAATTCCTTTTTTATCGGCTTCAGCAGTGCATTGCACTCAATGCAGCGTGAGAATTCTTTTATTTCTTTTTGAAGATCAAATCGTTTTAAAACTTCTCTTACCTGTTCTTCCACTTTTGTGCTTCGAACCCAGTAACCGTGTGTAACATCATTTCGTTTTAAAATCCCTCTATCCTTTGTGAGAATTGCTCTTCTTTCTTTTAATGAAAATTCAACTATCTCTTCATCATCAAAATCATTTTCATACGAAACATCAAAACCCATCATTCTTAAATATTTCGTTAATCTTCCAAGATGAACGTCGACAACAAACTTTGATTTGCGTAGCGGTTTAGGTCTTAAATGCTGAACATCAGAAATGTCAAATGATTCGAACATT
>CAZLJI010000016.1:0-19518 GCA_964559565.1 uncultured Ignavibacteriaceae bacterium
CATTCTTCAAATTGATACTTCAATCTCTATTGATACGACGATTAATAGGAGAGGCGCAGTAGTAAAAGTAGATACCGTTCGCGTTCTTGGAACAAAATATTATCTCGAAGACCCTGATGGTTATGGAACTGTTGGAGATCTTTTCAACGATGCGTTGAAAAATACTTCATCTTGGGAGTAACCCGGATTAGATGAATGGTATTCAGAGTTGTGCTGGTATAAACATCACAGCCTCAAGGTTACAATTTGTTGAAGTAGAAAAAGAATCAGATCAATTAGTTGTTTCAAACATCGGGCAAACTTTTATAAGTCCGCCAATTAATTTTGAAGATCATGTTGAAGCCAATATTCAGAACCAACTTCAGAGTGCCTTTGATGAAATTAAAATAAGAAATCCCGTCACAAGCCCTGTTGTATCATTCACACTCCCGCCTGAACTTTTTATTACAATCCAGCTTCCTTATGAAGCAAACCTTAATCAAGGAGAAATTCGGGAAGAATTACTCTGGGAAATTTCACAGTTGTTTCCATTTGTACATATGGATAATCTTGCTATTAAATTTTATGAACTTGAAAAAGGAATTCTAGCTGGCAGAAATAACGCTCTGGTGATTGCATTAAATAAAAAATATTTATTACTAATAAAATCTTTTTGTTTGAAAAATAATCTCACACCCAGATTAGTTGATAACTCTTCTATATCCGCAAATAGTTTCTTAAACAATTCAACTAAGACTGAAAAAGGATCAGTTACAGTTAATATCTTTAATTCACGTCATTCAATAACTCTGTTTGTTAACATCTTTTCAAAACCTGTATACGTGAAAGTATTTCAAAAGCAAGATGATGGAATAATGAGCAGGATAATCGAAGTACTTTCTCAGGATAATTTTAAAAATGTTTTAAGTAATCCATTAAGAAAAGGTGTCATTTCTGGAGAGGATATGGGAGCAGATTCAGCTTCTGAATTAAAAAATGTTACTGGCTTAAAGTTTGAAAAGTTCAACCCTTTTGAATTTTTACGATTCAAGCAGGGCCTTCAGAACACAGAAATTTCTAAAGAGTATTTTAATACTTTTACTTCCGTGGCAGGAATCGCATCACGATTTACCTGATTATAAATAAATGAGATTAAGAATTACATCAGGCTATTTGAAGGGCAGATATATAAATGTACCTAAATCTGAACTTGTAAGACCAACCACTGAAAGAGTCCGGGAAACCATTTTTAATATTCTAAATAATCGAATGTCATTCGAAGGTATTACAGTACTGGATATGTATTCAGGCTCTGGCGCACTTGGCTTCGAATGTCTTAGCAGAGGCGCAGAAGAAGTTCATTTTGTCGAGAAGAATTCTATAATTTATCACACGCTTGAAGATAATATAAAACTGATGCGGGCAGAAGGTAATTGCAAGATCTTTAAAATGCCTGCAATTAAATTCTCCGATTTGAAGAAAACTGTTGAATATGATTTAATCCTTGCTGACCCACCATTTTTCAAAGACGATATTTATAATGTAGTTGGAAATATATTGAACAATGGATACCTTCGCAGCGAATGTTTTATGATCATTGAAAGATCAATTCAAACAAAACAAAAAGATATTGAAAATTTTAAAGTTGAACCATTTAAAATAATCGGAGATGCTTGTCTTTACGAAATAACATATTCAAATTAATCCTGCCTGCCCTGATTCTGCTTTCAAACTATTTATGTTTTTCTCAACCATTCCAAAGGGAGTTGAACATAATTCCGGTTAATGATGCAGAAGGATTGCTTATGAATATTTTCAGCGGTGGTCACAATAATCTAGAGCATCAGTTTGTTGATATTGACGGAGATGAAGATTATGATATTTTTTATCTCGATAGTGATCAAACATTTGGCTGGTATAAAAATATTGGAAGTAGATTCAATCCTGAATTTGAATACTCACTTATAAACCCACAGGGATTATTTTTTTCAAACTGGTTTTACTTTGTTGATATAGATTATGATGATGATCTCGACTACTTTACAAGCAATAATGACCAGATATCATTTTATAAAAACGAAGGAAGTACCTCTTCTCCATTTTTTATTCTGGTACAGGACACTGTATTCGATAGTGATGGAGAACCAATCTATAGTGAGTTCGGCAGCAATCCAATTTTTGTTGATGTTGATGATGATGGTGATTATGACTTTATCAGCGGGAACTCGGCAGGTACTCTTACATTTTATGAAAACATTGGCACGGCACAAATCTTCAACTTGAAATTTATTACCAACGTCTGGCAGAACATAATTATTATTGGTGGAATAATTGACGATTTAAGACACGGTGCAAGTTCAATAGATTTTGTAGATATTGACAACGATTTTGATCTCGATCTATTCTGGGGAGATTTTTTTAGTAAAAGTCTTTACGTAATTGAAAACAAGGGCACACCCACAAATCCTGATATGCAGAGAATATCGGATATCTATCCATTAAATTCCGACAGCGTTAATACAAGCGGTTTTAATATGCCGCGGTTCAAAGATATTGATGGAGATGGTGATTATGATTTATTTGTTTCTGTGCTTTATGACCCCACCGTTCCTCAATCACTAATGTTCTATGAAAATACAGGAAGTGCTCAATCAGCAAATCATGTTTTACAAACAAAAGATTATCTCAAAACACTCGATGTTGGGAATAATAGCTCTCCTCAATTCGTTGATATTGATGATGATGGTGATCTGGATTTATTTTTTGGATCTCTAAATAATCCAAATGGTTCGCTTCACTTTCTTGAAAATATCGGTACTGCTTCCAGTCCATCTTATTTTTATTCTGACTCTCTATATTTCAATATAATCAGCGATCTCGTTATTACCCCAGCATTTGGTGATCTGGATAATGATGGAGACTTCGATCTTCTAATTGGAAAATTAAATGGAACTCTGGATGTATATTTAAATACCGGAGGTCCTACTGCACCCTTCTTTTCCAACGGCAACGTAGTGTTGAACAATCTCGGCGAAGTGATTGATATTGGTTCTAGTGCCACTCCGTTTTTGCTTGATGTTGACGGCGATTCTGACCTTGATCTCGTTATTGGAGGTTTCAATGGGAGAATTAGTTTTTACGAAAACACAGGTAGCTCAACCATATTCGAGTTCACTTCAAATCCTTCTTACTTCGGAATGTTAGATGTTGGAGATAATAGTGTTCCACTTCTTGTCGATTTTAATAAAGATGGTACGCTTGATCTCTTTTCCGGCAGCCGAAATGGTGAGTTTTTTTATTTCAGGAATGACGGGAGTAATTCCGCACCGGTTTGGACAGAAGTTACCAATCAATTTATCCCAGACAGTTTTGGCGGAAATACTTTCCCCTGCTTCGTTGATATTGACAATGACACCGATTTGGATTTATTCCTTGGAAATGTAAAGGGAGGATTATATCTTTACATCAATTCTGAAATAACAAATGTTGCTGAGTGGGGATTAAAGCCAATTGACAATTATTCGCTCGAAGCATTTCCAAATCCTTTTAACCCTGGCACACAAATCAGAATAAAAAATAAGGAAGCTCAAAAAACAACGATCGAGATTTTTAATTTGCTCGGAGAAAAAGTAAAGACCTTGCATAATGACTATTTGCCCACCGGTTCTAACTACTTTTATTGGTATGGAGATAATAACTCGGGTGAGATACTTCCCACTGGAGTTTATTTCATACTTGCTTCTTCAGAACTTAATACAAAAACAATCAAAGTATTGTTTCTAAAATAATACAAGATAAAAAATGAAATACTTTTTAGCAGCGGTTTTTTTCAACCTGCTGTGTACATCGTTAATTTTATTCGGACAGAACGTTACTCTGCTCGGTTCTCTCAATTCCTATCCGGGAACTGCTTATACTGATGTTTGGGGTTACGAAGCCAATGGGAAAGAATATGCGTTCATTGGTATTTCGGGCGGGACTTCAATAGTTGACGTAACTGATCCATCTAATCCTGAAGAAGTAGTCTTTATTCAGGGTCCATTTGCGCCACCATACGAATGGAGAGATTTTAAAACTCATTCTCAGTATTTATATGTTATAAGTGAAGGAAATGGGACTGGTTCTGGTCTTCAAATAATAGATTTGTCTCAGTTACCTGACACTGCATTTCTTGCAAATACTTATAATCAAACTTTTTCCTCAGCACATAATCTTTTTATAGCCGATGGATATGCTTACGTAGTTGGAACTGGCTCAGGTGGGATACATATCCTTGATTTATCAGACCCGATCAGCCCGGTTCAAACTTCCTACTATTCTGCAAGCGGTTATGTTCATGATGTTTATGTTTGGAATGACACTGCTTATGCATCATCTGCTAATACGTACGACCTAATCGATTTGTCAAATAAATCTAATCCTCAATTAATTAGTCAAAGTGCTGCTCTTCCAGGTATCTACGCTCACAGCGGTTGGCTAACTGAAGATAAAAGATACTTTATTGCCTGTGAAGAATTTAATCAAAGAGATATTACTGTTTGGGATCTACAAGATAGAACGTCGTGGGATCTTGTTGTTCAAAACTGGCAGATGGCAGGTACTTCACCCGTTCACAATGTTTTTGTGCAGGGTGATTACGCACATATTTCCTACTACAAAGATGGTTATGTTATTCTGGATATTTCCGATCCTGAAAACCCGATATTTGCCGGACAATATGATACTTACCCGAGTTCTGGTGGTGGGACTTACAATGGTGCGTGGGGATGTTATCCGTATTTACCTTCAGGAAATATTTTAGTATCTGATATGGCAACAGGACTTTATGTATTTAAATTTACTCCACCTACAACAAATATTGAAACTGACGAACTCGATCCGACTGATTTTTCTCTCTTGCAGAATTATCCAAATCCATTTAATCCATCAACCAAAATTGAATTTAGGATTGCTGATTTCGGAATAGTGAATTTAACAGTTTATGATATGCTTGGTAAGGAAGTTGCCAACCTGGTGAATGAAACAAAATCAGCTGGTACCTACAAAATTAATTTTGATGCTTCAAATCTTCCCTCGGGAATTTATTTTGCGAGATTAACTGCAGGGAATCAAGCAAGCATTATTAAAATAAGTTTACTTAAATAATCATCAAATAGAGGAAACAATGAAATTCTTACTTACGTTACTTTTTACTGCAAGCATATTAACTGCTCAGAGCAACGTTACATTGTTAAGCAACTTAAACCCATATCCCTCAGCCGGATATAATGATATCTGGGGCTATGTTGATGGTTCGGGAAACGAGTATGCATTACTCGGCGTTCAAACCGGAACTTCAATTATAAATGTTACTAACCCAACGAATCCAGTTCAGGTTACTTTTATTCCCGGTCCAAATTCAACCTGGCGTGACATAAAAGTACATAGCACATATGCTTATATAATTACAGAAGGTACTGGTACTGGTAGAGGATTACAGATTGTTGATCTTTCCCAACTTCCAACTACTGCAACATTGGTAAATACTATTGAGACATGGTTTACACGTGCACACAATATCTATATAGATAATGGTTTTGCTTACGTTATCGGAACAAATAACGGCGGTGGAATGCACATTCTCGATTTGAGCAATCCTGTAAATCCAACAAGAACTTTTTATTATACTGGAAGCAATTATATTCACGATGTTTATGTTTGGAACGATACCGTAGTTGCAGCGGCAGAAGATTCTTATGATCTTATAAATGTTTCAAATAAATTTACTCCTCAGCTGCTCTCTGTAAGTATGAGCCTACCTGGTATTTATGCACACAGCGGATGGATGACCGAAGATAAAAGGTATTTTGTTGGAACTGAAGAATTCAATGTCAGAGATATAACTGTTTGGGATATTACAGATCGCAGTAGCTGGAATTTAACTGTCCCCACATGGCAAATGCCCGGCAGCTCTTCTTATGTTCATAATTTATTTATTCTTGGTAACTATGCGCATATCTCCTACTATACGTCGGGTTATGTTGTGCTCGATATTTCTGATCCTGCTAATCCCCAACTAGCCGGACATTATGATACTTATCCCTCGAATAATGGTGGGACTTACAATGGAGCATGGGGATGTTATCCGTATCTTCCGTCTGGTAATACTTTGATATCCGATATTTCCACTGGACTTTATGTTCTAAAGTTCAATGGATCAATTCCAGTTGAGCTTTCATCATTCACTGCCGATGTTATTTCAGGAAATGTAAACCTTAAATGGACTACATCTTCTGAAAAAAATAACCAGGGCTTTGAAGTTCAGAGAAAGCAGGAAAATGAATTTTTCACAATTGGATTTGTTGACGGTAATGGTACAACGACTGAAGTTAATGATTACACATTTACAGATCGAAATGTAAGTTCTGGGAATTATTATTACAGATTGAAACAAATAGACTTTGACGGAAGCACTGAATATTCTGATGAAATTTTTATTGAAGTCAGCGCTCCATCAGAATTTGTGCTGAATCAAAATTATCCCAATCCTTTTAACCCGGCAACAAATGTTAAGTTCAGCATTCCGACTGCTGAATTTGTGAATTTCTCAGTTTACAATCTTGTTGGAGAAAAAGTAGCTGAACTTATCAATGAAGTACTGCAGAAAGGTGAACATAATTTAAATTTTAATGCTTCCGGTCTCCCTTCTGGAATCTATATAGCAAAGCTCTCGGCTGGAAATTACAGCCATTCAATAAAGATGACGTTACTCAAATAGGAAATTGAAAAATGCGAACTGGTTTTAATTTAATTGTTGTGCTCTTTTTATCCACCATCCTTTTTTATGCGTGTGATGATGAGACTGTAATACCTCTGGTTGATGAAACAAATAATGGCTTCCAATCGAAAGAAGTTGCAGATATATTTGCACAGAATTGTCTGGATGCTGGATGTCACGGTAACTCTGAACCACACCACGATCTCAAGTTCACAAATTTTTCGGAGATGATCAAAGGCTCCATTGGAAGAACTATGGATCATCCTATGGATAAAATAATGCCCAAATCTGCGCATGGCGATGGAGTTTATGGAGGAAGTCCTATTGTTCCTTTCAATGCAGAAAAAAGTTTAGTATACAATCTGCTTACAGGAAATATTGAAGATCAAAATCAAAGAATGCCATACCAGAGAAGTGTTCTTTCTCAAACTCAAATTAATGTTATTAAAGATTGGATAAACAACGGTGCTCGGGAATACAATGGAAATGTACCTTATACAGGTGGTCAGAAGATATATGTTTGTAACCAGGGATCGGATGAAATTTTTGAGATAGATGCTCAGTTTAAAGTTGTCTCTGCAATAAATAATGTGGACCTGATTCCTACTCTGACTGATGCACCTCATAATATTCAGCTTCGGAATGGATATTATTATGTCACATTAATTGCTTCGGGAAGACTTCTTAAAATTGATGCTTCAACCAACCAGCTAATTGGGCAAGTGAGCGAACTTGAAAATGCAGGAATGATCCAAATTACAAATGATGGAAAGACTGCATTTGTATCACGTTCGTCAACTGCTCCCAGCGTTTACAATATTATTTATGCTGTTGATACAGAAACAATGACGAAAAAAGCGGATATCAGTTTACCTGTTACAGGATTGCCTCACGCTATCTGGCTGACAAGTGATGATAAGAAATTATTCGTAGGTAATCTGACAAAAGATAGAATTTCAATAGTTGATGTTAACTCTCTTGAAGTAGTTGAAGATGATATAGTTCTGTCATCTAGTACGGATCCAATTCACGAACCAATGCATTTATATGTCTCACCTGATGATAAATATCTTTATGTTAATTGCAGAAAGTCCAGTGTGATGCTTGTAATCAATCTGGTAACAAAACAAGTTATTCAGGAATTAGCAATCAAAAGCCACCCGATGCAATCTGCGGTTTCACAGGATGGAAATAAAATATTTACCGTATCTCATCACGAACCTATTATCACAGAGATAACAAAGAGTGGAGAAAGCTGGACAATCACAAGAGAGTATACTAATGATGCATTTCATCATTTGTATGGCGCGGATTTGTCACCTGATGGTAAATATTTATATGTAACTTGCTCAAACAACGATCCGAATCATCAGTTTGAGCCTCACTACAAAATACCAAATACAACAAGACCTTCATTAGTTTGTATTTATGATATCGCTACGAATGAACTTGTAAAAATTTTAGATGTTGGAAGTTTTGCTACGGGTATAGCTGCCAGAGAAAATTAATTTAAACGTTCCGTTGCAATTGAGTTGTAATACTCATAGGGCAATATAAAAGTTGATTGACGTTCTTCCAGGTAAGATATTATTTTTTTGAATTCATTGAACTGAGTTTCATCCCATTGATTTGGATGAATCTGAAAGACTAAATATTCTTCATTCGGATCATAACTTTGGATGAAAGAATTGTAGTCAGGTTTACCTGTAGGATACTCCATTTCTGCACTTCTCCCCAAAACAAATTTATTTGCTCCTTCAAGCCCAAAAAACCATACTTTAATTTCATCGAATGTTTGCAATGCTAAAACAGTTGTGCTATCAATTGCATTACCGGGTGCACCAAATGTTCGCAAAGTGATATTCAATTTTTCCTGTGCAATAGCTGCTGCTTTTCTCAAATGCTCTTTCTGAAGTTCTAATGATGAGTTACGAAATTCATCATACAACTCTCCATTGGAATGTTGTGCTTCCAGTCTGTGATCATAACCATGATTCCATAGTTCTATGTAACCAGTTCTATCAAGATATTGTAACAGACCAAAATATCTTTCATCCTCTGTTTCCAAAGAATTAATAATCAATCCAACACTTGATTTAATTTTTTCTGATACCACATAATGAAAAAACCTTCTCCAATTATCTGAGATGATCGTTTTATTATCATATGTCAGATCATCAGCTTTAAGAATTATCAACTGCCTGAATATTGAAATATTAAAAGTATGTCTGGAGATAAAATCATCTTTATTGAAAATTTCCAGGTGTATGCTTGCGACACAAACAGAATCAGGTGCTGAGTAGAGAACCTCTTTACCTGAAGACTCGATTGTTCCCAAATTCGTTTTCCAACCAAATTGGAAGTCTGAGGAGCCATTAACGCTCGATTCAATTATTATTTTTGCTGAGTTGTTGATCTGCAAAATTCTTGGGAATGTCACCGACAAGTTATCATCTAAAACTGGATTGCCATAAACCGAGTTTATTATAACCAGTGCAAATACCAACAGTACTTTGCATACAGAATTAATTATTGATGATGATATCAGAATATAGCCGTGGATTAATTTTTTCAAAATTTATTTTGACTTGATATTATAGGTTTTCTGAACCAAACGTATCGCCTTCTTCCAGATTTCCAGATTTAAATCCTTTATGGAACCATCTCTTTCTTTGCTCAGAAGTGCCATGTGTAAAACTCTCAGGTACAACATAGCCCTGCATACTTTTCTGAATTCGGTCATCACCCACAGCACTTGCAGCATTAAGGGCTTCGTCAAGATCGCCTTCTTCAAGCAGATTTGTTCTATTAGCATAATGAGCCCAAACACCAGCTAAGTAATCTGCCTGGAGTTCTAGCCGAACGAGGTACTTATTAAATTCTTTTTCACTAACTCTGGAACGTAGAGAATTTACTTTCTCATTAATACCAAGTAGAGTCTGTACGTGATGACCGACTTCGTGAGCAACTACGTAGGCCATTGCAAAATCTCCGGGAGCTTTAAATTTAGTCTTCAGCTCGTTATAAAAACTAAGGTCAATGTATAATTTATAGTCACCGGGACAATAAAAAGGTCCTGTCGCAGCTCCTGATAAACCACAAGCAGATTGCACACTACCAGTATACAAAACAAGCTTTGGATATTTATAGCTTAAATCTTGCTGGCGGAATAATTCAGTCCATACATCTTCAGTTTCGGCGAGAACAACAGAAACAAATTGCGCTAGTTCATTTTCTTCTGCTGTGCCTTCATATGATGAAGTTGTACTTGTGCCATCTAATTGTACATTATTTATTAGTTGACTGGGATCACCTCCAAGAAAGTAAATCGCAAGAATAAGTATAATACTTCCAATACCTCCCCCAACCATACCTTTTGTGGTACGGCCTCGACGGTCCTCAACATTACTACTTTCTCTTCTTCCTTTCCAACGCATTAGAATTCCCTTTATAAAATGAATTACTAGGATTAATAATCTTTAATATTTCTGCAATTCTATATACAAATATCTTATCAATATGAGTAAAAGCAAAACTATTCTTTGTTAAGTTTATTCTATTGATTAATATTTACACTACTATTTATAAAATTTTTGGCGGCAATAAGTATGCGTAAAGTAATTTATCCTGGCACATTTGATCCTGTTACATTCGGACACATAGATTTAATTAAGCGAGCAATTGAACTTTTTGATGCAGTAGTTGTAACTGTAGCAATTAATCCTGGTAAGGCACCATTATTTTCTACTGAGGAGCGAGTGAATATGCTCAAGGAAAGTTTAAAGGAATTCCCCAATGTTTCAGTTGATTCATTTGACGGACTTGTAGTTCACCATGCTAAAATTGTTGGTGCAACCTGCATCCTGAGAGGGCTTCGTGCAGTAAGTGACTTTGAATATGAATTTCAGATGGCACTTATGAATAGAAAGCTTGCAAATGATATTGCAACTGTTTTCCTTATGCCACATGAAAAATTCACATATCTCAACTCAACGATTATTAGAAACCTTGCAAGTCTCAAAAGTGATGTTAGTGATTTTGTCCCACCAATAGTTGTTCAAGCGCTGAGGAAAAAGTTTTAAAACACTTAGGCTACAATACCCGATTAAAATTAATACATAAAAAAGGGTGCCATAAGACACCCTGCTCCTCTGTGAAAATCACAAAAAGATTTTATCGAACTTGCGAAACTGAAAATGAAAAATCAGCTTAAAAAAACGATTGTAACAAGCAGAAATAATGCACTGAAAACGAAGCTTGTTATAATATTTAATGCAGTATCCTTTTGCATAGGCCTTAACCAAAAAATTTATTGAAGAATTTTTATTGGTTTATTTTTTTCAACTATTATACCGCAATACTTTAACAATTTACTTTTCTTTCAGAAAGAATTCGAAGGAAATTAAGTAAATTCTACTATTTGTGAGGGTAATTTTGATAGCGTTTTGCTGAGATTACTTGGTTATAAAGTGTGAGAGTGTCAAAAATGTCACTTGCAGAAATCGCCAAAATCTAAGTTGGAAAGAAATTTAGAATGGATTAAATCATCTCTAGAAAAACCGCAGAAGAGATCAAATCTATTTATTTGATTTATTCAGTATTCTTTTGCACAGCTGCTCGAAAAAAGAAATTTGAATTAAGTCGCAACTCATTTTAAAGAAAAAGAGCATTTTACTCTTTTAGTTCTCAAATTATATGATTCTAAATAATAATATTAATTATTTATTCTGCCCATTAACTCAAGATTGCTCTCAAATTAACTTGCTTATGGCGAACGGTACAAATAATTTTCAATAGTAAATTTTATTATTTAAATAATCATCAAACTACAGGGCTGAAATATGAGCTTAAGTCTTATCGCTAAATCAATAAAGCCCTCCCCTACCCTTGCACTCAACGAAAAGTTTGCAATCCTTAAAGAGAAAGGTGATCCGGTAATTCATCTCGGTGGAGGAGAGCCAAAAACTCGCGTACCGATGGAAGCCATTATGGCAACCGTTGCACACGTTAATACAGGTGAAGTCAGATATGCACCGGCTGACGGAATCCCCGCACTCAAGCAAGCAATCATCAGATATACAGAAGAATTTTATGACAGGAAAGTTACTCCCCAGCACATCATTGCTTCCAGTGGTGCAAAGCAAGCACTGATGGTTGCATTGCAAGCAATACTCAATCCGCAGGAAGAAGTTATTTTTCCTGCACCATACTGGGTAAGCTATCCGGATATGGCAAGATTGATAGGTGCAATTCCAGTTCCCGCTCTACCTGAAGATGGAACATTCTATCCAAGATTAAAAGATATTGAAGACAGAGTTGGGTCTTATACAAAAGCAATAATTATAAACAGTCCAAATAATCCAACCGGTGCAATGTACTCTGAAGAATTCATTTCAGATGTAGTACAGTTCTGCGAGAAGAAAGATATCTGGCTTATTATGGATGATATTTATCATCGTTTAATTTTTGATGGAAGAAAACCTATAAATGCTCTTAAATACGCTAAGAAGCAGGATGAAAACTCCAAGATCATTATTATTAATGGAGTATCGAAACAATATGCAATGACTGGATTCAGAATTGGCTGGGCAGTTGGTAACAAAAAAGTTATCGAAGCAATGAGCAATATTCAGGGACATCAAACTTCAGGACCTTCTGTACTTTTACAGAAAGCTGCGGTCGGTGCGCTGAATGGAATTCAATCCAGCGTGGAAGCTCTGCGGGTAACTCTAGAGAATAACAGAAATGTGATGATCGATCTGCTTCATTCGTTTGAAGGTGTCAAAGTAACAAAACCAGATGGAACATTTTATTGTTTTGCAGATTTTAGTGTTTATAATAAAAGTTCAAATGCTCTTTCAGCATTTCTGATTGATAAAGTTCAAGTCCTTACTGTGCCAGGTGCAGAATTCGGACTTGAAGGATATTTAAGATTAAGTTATTGTGGAACAATCAAAGATATTCAGGATGGAATTGAAAGAATGAAATGGGCGCTTGATCCTAATTCACCTAACGAACTCTACATTGGCGACAGAAAATTAGTGAGGGATTGGTCATGAGTAAATATTTAGAATTCGATACACCGGCAACAAAGCAGGCAATGGAACTTGCTTCAGATTTCAGATTAAAAAATCAGGGTTTCACTGAACTTGACAGAGTATTCTGGAATCTTCCTGATGAAGCTCTGTATGAAGAAGCTGTATTCAGAAATGAAGGAAAGATTTCAAAAGGTGGACCGCTGCTTGTAAATACAAAACCACACACCGCGCGAGCGGCTTCTGATAAGTTTGTAGTTGAGGAGCAAAGCACAAAAGACAAAATCTGGTGGGGAGTTTACAACCGTCCATTCAGCCAGGAAAAGTTTACATCGGTGATGGCAAGAGCAAGAGCATTTCTGCAGGGTGAAGAATTATTTGTGCAGGATGTTTACGCTGGAGCTGACCCCGATTACAGATTGAAAGTTAGAATCATAACAGAAAAAGCCTGGCATAGCCTATTTGCAAGAAATATGTTCCTTACAATCAGTAATAAAGATGAGCTTAAAAATTTCATCCCGGATTTTACTGTTATTGCATTACCTGGTTTTAAACTAGATCCTTCAATTGATGGAACAAGATCTCAAACCGGAATTATTCTGAACTTTGCTGAAAGAACAGCTATAATCGCTAACTCACTTTATGGTGGAGAAATAAAAAAATCAGTTTTCACCGTACTCAATTTCCTCTTAACATTTGAAGATGTCCTTCCGATGCATTGCTCAGCAAACGTTGGGAAAAAAGGTGATGTTGCACTATTCTTTGGATTGAGCGGAACGGGTAAAACTACTCTGTCTGCAGATCCAAACAGACTTCTCATTGGTGATGATGAACACGGCTGGAGTTCACTCGGAGTATTTAATTTTGAAGGCGGCTGTTATGCCAAAGTTATCCGGTTATCAGGAGAACACGAGCCGGAAATTTATGCAACTACGCGAAGATTCGGTACTATCCTTGAGAATGTCGTGTATGATCCTGTCAGCCGTCATATCGATCTTGATGACGATATAATAACTGAGAACACACGTTGTTCATATCCAATAGATTTTATTCCTAATGTAGTTCACGAAGGATACGTACACAAACATCCGAAGAATGTTATTTTCTTAACCTGCGATGCATCAGGAGTAATGCCTCCAATTGCAAGATTGAATCCCGAACAGGCACAGTATCATTTCATAAGCGGTTACACTTCCAAAATTGCAGGAACAGAAATCGGTCTTGGTATTGAACCACAGATAACTTTCTCAGCTTGTTTTGGCGGACCTTTTATGGTTCGTCATCCGTACGACTATTCGCAGATGCTAAAAGAAAGAATGCTGAAGCACAAAGCAAACGTTTGGCTTGTAAATACCGGCTGGGTTGGCGGAAGATTTGGAGTTGGAAAACGAATAAGTATTCGTCACACAAGAAATCTTTTAAATGCAGCACTTGACGGCAAGCTTGATATCGTTAAATACAGAAAAGATAAACTGTTTGGATTTGAAGTTCCTCTCACCTGTCCTGATGTTCCTGAAGATGTTCTCGAACCATCCAACAGTTGGGGAAATAAGGACGAGTATTGGAAAAAATACGATGCACTAGCAGCAAGGTTTATTGAAAACTTTAAGTTGTTTGCTGATGGCACTGCGGAAGAAGTGAAAAAAGCAGGACCAATTAGGTTAAAAACATAACAATGTTATCATTCCTGTGAAAGCAGGAATCTCTATTGGTTAAGACGGGTCAATGACCCGTCTTTTTTATTTTAAAAAATTTTCCTATTTAGCATAACAAATAAAAGTAAGGTAATTTATAATTATGATTGACATCCTCACAAAACTTTTCCTCCGCGATCTTGAAAAACTAAAAACAGAAATAACTTCTTTTAATGATGAAAAGAACATCTGGAAAATTTCAGGTAAGATAAAAAACTCTTCAGGCAATCTTTGTCTTCATCTTTGCGGAAACCTTCAGCATTTTATTGGTGCAGTACTTGGCAATTCTGGTTACACCAGAAACCGTGATGCAGAATTCAGCAGGAAGAATATTCCGATTCGTGAATTAGTGGCTGAAATTGAATTAACAATAAAAGTTGTGCAAAAAACTTTAAAGGAATTGAAAGAAGATGATTTGCAAAAAATTTATCCGATAAATGTCTTTGGTTATGAAATGACAACGGAATATTTGCTAACTCATATGGCTGCACATCTCAACTACCATCTTGGACAAATAAATTATCATAGAAGATTACTAGACATCTAGAATTAAATTATATTTTTTTCGTCCTGATTTTGTAAATTTGAGCAAGATTTTTCCTTTCTAATTAATAAAATAAATCGGAGGTGCTTTATGAAAATGCTACAGGAATTTAAACAGTTTGCAATGCGCGGAAATGTTATGGATATGGCAATCGGTATCATTATCGGCGCTGCGTTCGGTAAAATAATTTCTTCCGTTGTTGGCGATGTAATTATGCCGCCAATTGGTTTACTACTTGGTGGAGTTGACTTTTCTAATCTTTCTATTACTTTAAAAGCAGGAGGTGAAGGTGTGGAACCTGTACTCTTGAAGTATGGAGTTTTCATAAACACTGTGATTGACTTTATGATAATTGCATTTGCAATATTTATGGTAGTCAAGGGGATAAACGCTATGAAGAAAAAGGAAGCTGAAAAACCAGCCGCTCCACCAGCACCAACCAAGTCTGAGGTTCTTCTTGAAGAAATCAGAAATGAATTGAGAAAAAGATAATTAAGATTTTTATCTTTGAGCCACGGATTGTCCGTGGGTTTTTATTTAACCTGAATTGACTATGAAGCTATACCAAATAATTATATTTACACTAATTCTGATTTTAATTTCTTCCTGCGGCAGAAAAGAATACACCGAGAAAGGCATTCTGGAAATCAAAAAGCAAATTGACTCGCTGCTTTACAACCCGGAAGCAGAAGAACAATTTAACTGGGGTGGTGCTGATGCGTACTCAAATTTCAGAGCATACTATCATAATTCAAAATTAATTTTTATAAACGAAGATTACAGATACAGAGAACCCGGTGAATCATTCAACAGATATTATTTTAAAGATGGTAAGATGCTGTACTATGTGGGAAGAGAGCTAACTTACATGCCAGATAAACAATTCAGGAATATTGAAATGATGGTTGATCCTGATGGGAATGTGATTGCTTATGACAAAGTAGTCAACGGACAAAGGTCAGGACTCGATAGTGAAGAATCTAAAAAAATAATTGAACACGCAAGAGCGCTCGAAAAAATAGTTTCTGAAAGATCTAAAATAACTCGTAAATAAGTTTTGGGACTTATTATTTACCTGCCTGCCAGGTAATATCTAACTCCAAAAGTATAATTCATTGCACTCAGAGCTCCCGGTCTGTAAACAGCATCGCTTTCTGCATAATTGTACTGAGCTTCAGCAAAAGTAGAAAAGTTACTTTCATCCCAGCGTTTCTCTGCTATAAGCCCGGCAAATGCACCCCATATATTTTCATTTTCAACGCTCGATATTACCCTGCCTGTTCTCAATCTCGCTTCCTGATTGACGACCATAAAAGTTAATCCGCCGTTTACTCCGAGGACAAATTCATTTGTAACAATAAAATTATAAAGAAGTCCGCCGTTAAGAATTAATTGACTGAAAGAAGAGTTTACTTCCACGAACTCATCTGAAAGTTGAATGATATTATTCAGATATGATGTGTTATAAAAAGATTGAAAGTTTGACTGGGAGATGTATGAAGTTCTTGCATACAGAAAAAGATTTTTAATAAGTGGCACAGGAATACCAATGCTTCCACCAAATGCAAGTGACAAAGGTGTTTGTCCATCATTGCTCGAGAGATTTATACTTGCTACTCCAGCCATCCCACCAAGAAATGGTGAGTTATTCTTTAAATACGATTGGGCATTTATTGTTGAGGCTATAAATAGAATTAATATAAGCGGAAGTAATATTTTGTTCATAATGTACCTTTGTTTTGAACAAACGTAATAAATAACCCGGATTAAATCAAACTATTTTGTGGATAGCTAGAGTCTTGAAATATAACCACTGATTTATTTTTAATTCGGAGTAACAAGTTTATATTGTGCCAAAATTTTTTCCGATTTAATTCGTCACCTACTGATTCTGCATAAAGCAGGCAGATTAATTTTCACAAAAAACTCAGGAATATTTTATGGTTGCCGATAGGGTAAATGAAATTGCTGTATCTGAAACTATGCTCATCTCCGCTGAAGCAAAAAAATTAAAGGCTGAAGGTGTTGATGTCATAAACTTAAGTATGGGTGAGCCTGACTTCCCTACTCCTCATAATATTAAAGAAGCGGGTAAGACAGGAATTGAAGAAAATCATACAAGATATACAATCAATTCAGGAACGATGGAGTTGAGGACAGCAATTCAGGCAAAGTTGAAAAGAGATAATCATCTTGATTATAAGTTTAGTGAAATAATTGTATCAAGCGGCGCAAAGCAAAGTTGTTACAATGCAATCTTGGCTACCGTCAATCCTGGTGACGAAGTGATTGTTGCTTCGCCTTACTGGGTTTCATATCCTGCGATGGTAAATCTTGCGCAAGGAAAAACTGTTATAATTGATGCAAATGAGAAAAGTGGATTCCGTATTTCACCTGACCAGCTTGAAAAGGCAATCACTCCAAAAACTAAAATGTTTATTCTCTGCAATCCATCAAATCCCACCGGTGCGGCTTACAATAAAAAGGAACTTGAAGCACTGGCTGAAGTTGCGGAGAAAGGTGATTTCTATATACTTGCAGATGAAATTTATGAGAAGATGGTTTATGATGATTTTGAGTTTAATAGTTTTGCCACAGTTGCCCCAAAGCTCCGTGAAAGAATAATTCTTGTTAACGGAATTTCAAAATCTTATGCAATGACAGGATGGAGAATTGGTTACACAGCAGCTAACGAACATGTGATTGAGGGAATGAATAAGATACAGAGTCACAGTACTTCACATCCGTCTTCAGTTTCACAGTTTGCAGCAATAGAAGCACTTACAGGACCTCAATATGTCATTAATGAAATGTTTATTGAGTTTAGAAAGCGAAGAGAGTTTTTGTACAATGAGCTGGTTTCTATTAAAGGAATCACCTGTTACAAACCTGAGGGAGCATTTTACCTGTTCCCGAATATTTCAGCCTTTCTACAAAAACATTCCGATATACTGAAAGTTGAAACATCATTTGATTTTGCTATGCACTTGCTATACGAAGCTCACATCGCAGTAGTACCGGGAAATGCTTTTGGTGCAGAAGGTTATTTGAGAATCTCTTATGCGACATCAATGGAGAATCTGAAGGAAGCAGTTATCAGGTTGAAAAAAGCTTTGGCGAAACTGGTTGTGTGAAATTGGTATGGTTGTATGAATGTATTTTTTTATGATTCGC
The DNA here is from genome assembly GCA_964559565.1 of uncultured Ignavibacteriaceae bacterium. Lineage (GTDB taxonomy): Bacteria > Bacteroidota > Ignavibacteria > Ignavibacteriales > Ignavibacteriaceae > IGN2. The sequence goes on from CAZLJI010000016.1 coordinate 18,184, forward strand.
TTTATTATTCTGACACACAGCCATACGATCATGCATTGAGTTTATCCCCTTTGCTGCTTTAAATAATTTTGAAGAGATTCTGAAATTTTTTCAACAGGCATCTCGACACCTGTCCAAAGCTCGAAAGATTTTGCTGCCTGGGATATCAACATATTCAAGCCTCCGACAACTTTAGCTCCCTGCATTTCTGCCATCTTAAGAAAATTTGTTTTAGTCGGATTGTAAACAAGATCAAACACAATCTGCTCTTCATTAAATGAATTTTCAATATCGGTGATCGTATCCTCAACATCGGGAAACATTCCCATTGTTGTGGCATTAACTATCAGATGGGAATCGCTCAAAGTCCTCACATTATCCGGCGGGAATAATTCAAATGTATGAAAAGAATCATATCTCATCTTCAACGCAAAATCATTAGCAAGGGTATCAGCTTTCTGATGAGTTCTGTTTATAATATTTATTTCTTCCGGCTTGAAATGACGAAGTAAAGTATAAATAACAGCACGTGCACTACCACCAGCCCCGATGACAGAGACCTTCGTTCCACTGATTTTATCTTTGTATGGCTGCAAAGTTTCGAGAATTCCAAAAGCATCTGTGTTGTAGCCGAAGAGTTTTCCGTGATCATTCACAATTGTGTTTACTGCACCGATAATTGATGCCTCTTCAGAAAGTTCATCGAGATATTTTATTATTTTTTCTTTATGAGGAAGAGTGACGTTTAATCCTTTTAATCCAAGTGCGAGAACTCCATTGACAGCACCCCGTAAATTTTCCGCAGGAACATCAAATGGAAGATAAACGTAATCAAGGTTTATAAGTTCAAGTGCAAAATTTTGAATGAACGGAGAATAGGAATGCTTAATCGGATGTCCGATGAGTCCGATCAGTTCTGTATTTGTAAAAAAGGAATCTCTCAAATTCGCCCTCTGTAGATTTATGCAGGATTTAAATCTTTTTACCTAAAATATCTCTTCAATTCTCGCCCAAAAGTTTCTTGAACAACTTTGAAGATTTAATTTCCGGGTAATCATTGGTAAATTCTGTTTGAATGCTTGGGTCAAGCTCGAATGCTTTCTTTAAACATTGAAGTGCTTCTTCGGTTCTGCTCAATATAAAATTTACTTTAGCTTTTTCATAAATTGCTTTGGCATCATCTCCTTTTAGCAGTATACATCTGTCAAAAGCTTCAAGAGCACTTAGCCATTCACCTAGTTCGATATAAGTTTCTGCAAGCGTATACCATATATCATAGCTTGCAGGAGATATTTTCAATGCTTGTATGTAGCTAGTGACTGCTTCTTTTAATTTTCCAAGTGAATATTAAAGATC
>CAZLJI010000017.1:0-274 GCA_964559565.1 uncultured Ignavibacteriaceae bacterium
CTCTTTCGCGCTGCATTTCTAAAACTTTTTGTTTTCCTAATCTTATCCATTGAACAAGCGGAATGTTTGCGGGACAGGTGTAAGCACAGGTTCCGCATTCCATACAAACTGTTACATCGGCACCCTCCGCCTCTTCATACTTTTGAAGCTGAGAGTAACGAGCAAGTTTTGTTGGCATCAGGTTTAAGGGACAGGCCCCAACGCATTGTCCGCATCTCAAACATGGTGTTTCGGAACTTTCAGCAACTTCATCTTTCGTTAAAACAAGAATTCC
>CAZLJI010000017.1:284-18386 GCA_964559565.1 uncultured Ignavibacteriaceae bacterium
ATTCCGGAGGTTGCTTTCATTACGGGCGCATGCAAATCAAATTGAGCAACACCCATCATTGGTCCGCCGACAATAATTTTTACTGAATCTTCTGTAACTCCACCGCAGAAATCAATTATGTTTTGAATTGGTGTCCCAACGGGCACTAATAAATTTTTAGGAACTTTAATTCCTTTGCCTGAAACTGTTAAAGCTGCGGTTGTAAGAACTTCGCCTTTCACAACCGCATCGTGAATTGCAATTGCGGTTCCGATATTTTGAATAACGGCTCCCACATCCATCGGAAGTTTGCCGGGAGGGACTTCTTTTCCGGTTACGGCTTTTATTAACATTTTCTCGGCACCCTGCGGATACTTTGTTTTTAATGATATAACTTCAAGATCCGCTAGGTGTTTTATCTTTTCAGAAAGTAATTTTATTGCATCGGTTTTATTGTTTTCAATTCCAATTACGCCACGTTTAACACCAAGAGCTTTCATAATTAATTTGAATCCCGAAATAAGATCGTCTGGTCTTTCAATCATAAGTCTGTAATCGCGCGTAAGGTAGGGTTCACACTCGCATCCATTCAAAATTACCGCGTCAATAACTTTATCCTTTGGTGGAGAAAGCTTAACAGAAGTAGGAAATGCTGCTCCCCCCTGACCAACTATTCCTGCTTCAGCAACCCTTGTTCTTATTTCATCGGGAGTGATTGTTTTGGGATTGAGCGGGGGTAATAAAAATTTTTGTGCTTCAACTGTTCCGTTTGTTTTTATGACAATAGAATCCTTTGGAAAACCACTTGAGGTTAGTTCCCTACCAAGACTAATTACTTTCCCGGCAACAGATGTATGAACGGGTGCTGAAATAAATCCCTCAGCTTTTGCAACAAGCTGACCGGGAATAACGTCATCACCCTTTTTAACCTGAGGGGAGGCTTCTTTGCCAAGGTGTTGAGAAAGTGGAAGAATTATTTCTTCCGGCAACGGTATAATTTCAAATGCACAATTTTCTGTCAGCTCTTTAGATTCGGGTAGGTGAACACCGCCTTGAAATGAATAACTTCTCACATTTTACCTTTTCTTAAAAACTACCGGGAACAGACAGAAAATATGCCATCAGAATTGAGGAAAAACCCTTATAATTAAGCCGAAAACTCACTTTATACTATCATTTTTTATCAAAAGCAGGAAAGCAAAAAAGTATTTTTCACAAATGAAAATTGGTGCAAATTTTTATGAATTAAATAAAGAGCTCTCAGATTAAACGAGCTGCTGCCTGCGTTTTTTATCTGACAGAGAGTTTTTGTTAGTGTTTAACTGCTTGCCTAAATTGCGCATCAAATTTTAGAAAAGGAACCTCTGTGGAAAAGACAAATATGCTCACTCAGATAAAGTCTGGATTTCAGCCATCGTTCTGGGTCGCAAACGGTATGGAGCTTTTTGAAAGACTCGCATATTATGGACAGGCAACTATCCTCAGTGTTTTCCTCAGAGATCATCTGAAGTTCGACGAGGTTGAGGCAGGACAACTTTCTTCAATCTTCGGTGGGCTGATTTACTTCCTTCCAATTTTCGCCGGTGCACTCGCAGACAAGTTTGGTTTCAAGAAAGCTTTTTCATTTGCTTTTTTTGTTCTGGCAATAGGTTATTTTCTCATCGGTTCAACAGGCATTGCGGGATTTGAAGGTTATTATTCTGACACAAATCTTTTTTTAATTCTTAGTTTCATTTTAATCTTTACAGCGATTGGCGGTTCATTCATTAAGCCAAGCGTACTTGGAACGGTTGCATTAACTACAACAAAGGAAACCAAGTCTCTCGGATATGCAATTTATTACTGGCTTGTAAATATGGGTGCAGCTATCGGTCCTTTTCTTGCCTACCTTGTTAGAGATTCGTTTGGGATCCAATTTGTTTACCTTGTCTCAGCATTGAGCTGCGCTCTTATGTTTGTGGTCACACTGATCTTCTTCAAAGAACCACAGGCAAAACTAGATGAGCAAAGAGACAGTATTCTTCAGGTAATTAAAAATCTATGGACAGTAGTGAAGAACATTAAGTTTATGATTTTCCTGATCATCTTTGCGCTTTACTGGATCGTATTCTGGGAATTCTTTATTGTTATTCCTTTTTACGTTTCAGATTATATCTCACCAGAAGCACCAATTGAGTTAATTCTTTCTGTTGGTGCATGGACAATCATCTTGTTACAAATTCCTATCAACCGATTTACCAAGAACATTCCAACACCCACAGCAATTATGATTGGATTTATCTTTGCTGCACTGAGCTGGTTTCTGCTTTACTTCTCAGCAGTTGCGGGAATTACTGTTGGTCTTGGCTTGATCATCGCAACAATTTTCATCTTCTCTGTGGGTGAGCAGACTCAGGCTCCACGGTTTTACGAGTATCTTGCTGACCTCGCACCAAAAGGACAGGCAGCGTTGTTCCAGGGATTTGCTTTCCTGCCAATAGCAATTGCCTGGACACTGGGCGGAACGTTTGGCGGCTGGCTATATCACAGCTATGGAAGAAAAGAAGTTGGTCAGCCAGAAATGGTGTTTCTGATTATAGGTTTAGTTGGTGTCGTGGCAGCAATAATGATGTTTGCTTATAACGCATATATGAAAAGAGCAAAATAGAGTTCTCTATTCTGAGCCAGTGTTGGCCTATTTGCCTCAAACGGGTTTAGTAGAAAACTTGCAATTTGGTTTCCGTCTTCTTTGAATCCTTTTAGCTTTTCAATTATCAAACCTTCTGAAAACAAAAAATTATAGTATGGTAACCGAACAAATATTTCTCTACGCACTAATTGCCCTGATTGGGATTTACATCATCAGGAAGATTTTTCTTATAAAATCGATTAAGCACTATTCTGCACAGGAAGCATCGCAGAAAATCAAAAAAGAACGAAACGTGGTTCTTCTTGATGTCAGAACCGATACCGAAAGGAAGCAGGGTTCAATTAAAGGATCTCATCACATTCCTTTAACATCAATAGCCGCTAGTGAGAATGAGATGAAAAAGTTTAAGGATGCGGAAATTATCTGCTACTGTCGTACCGGTAACAGAAGTCTAAACGCAGCGGCAAAACTTAAAAAACTAGGATTTAATGCTGCCAACCTAAAGGGTGGAATTATAAGATGGAACGCAGCAGGTTTAAAATGACTTGGAATAAAATAAAATTATTTTTGCCCGTAGTTCTCGGTGCCCTTGGTGGTTTTCTCTACTATCAATTTATAGGATGTAACGGAAGTTGTGCTATAACCGGAAGCCCTGTTAACAGCACTTTGTACGGATCATTGATGGGATTAATATTAACAGATTGGAAACAAATAAAATTGCTATTCATTAAACCGTCCCGAGAAAATCCGGACGAAACAAAAAAGGAAAATTAAAAATGAAAAAGAATATGGGATCAATGGATAAAGGAATTAGAATATTGCTGGCTGTGTTAATTGCTATTCTATACTTTACAAATCAAATTACCGGTTTTATCGCAATAGTTTTGGGTGTTTTTGCGGTTGTGTTTTTACTAACAAGCTTTGTTGGCTTCTGTCCGCTTTATGCACCATTCAAGCTTTCAACACTGAAGAAATCAGACAAAACATAAGTTCTCTTAAATATAAAGGACTGATAATGCAATACGGATTTTCTAAAACGATTGATCTAACTTATGAGCAGGCACTCGAAAAGGTAACTGCTGAATTGAAGAAAGAGGGTTTTGGTGTATTAACGACTATCGATGTTAAAGAAACACTGAAGCAAAAAATTAATGTTGATTTTAAAAAATATACAATACTTGGTGCCTGCAATCCACCGATAGCACACAAAGCTTTACAGACTGAAGAAGAGCTTGGTTTGCTCCTGCCTTGCAACGTAATTGTATATGAAAAGGATGGCAAGACACGTGTTTCAATTTTTGATCCGATGGTGATGACCTGGATAATGGAAAATGATCAGATGAAACCGATAGCAACTGAAGTGCAGGAAAAACTGCAAAGAGTTTTAAAAGCAATTTAAATAATTCAAATAAGGGAAAAACAATGGCTGAACATTTAACAAAAGAAACATTTTTAGAAAAAGTATTTGATTACGAGAAAAACCAAGATTGGAAATTCGAGGGAGAATTACCTGCGGTAGTTGATTTCTGGGCACCGTGGTGTGGTCCCTGCAGAACAGTCGGACCTATTATTGATGAGCTTTCCACAGAGTATAAAGGAAAAGTAAATTTTTATAAAGTGAATACAGATGAAGAGCAAGAGCTCGGTGCAGTTTTCGGAATAAGAAGCATACCTTCGTTGTTATTCATTCCAAAAGAAGGACAACCAAAATTAGCAGTGGGCGCACTTCCAAAAGAATCCTTCAAGTCTGCAATCGAAAAAGAGCTGCTCACAAGCGAACCAAGCCAAAATTAATTCAATGGCTGCTGCGATTTTACAGTAGCAGCCTAAACTTATACCTCACACATCATTACTTAATAAATCAAGTACTCTTCTCAGCCCGGATGCCTTTAATATTGACTTTAATGGCGGTTCGTTCAGATACATTTTTCTGATATGATTTACAGTTTCCGTCTCGAAAGATTTAATTTCACCAAGCCGTTCAAAGCAAAGAAGAAATACTGCTGTCTTCAGGGTTGTCGCTTTTACCCTTACGGTATTCGATGAATACCTCCCGGGATGAATATGAACATATCTTTTAACATCATCACCAAGCCTAAGTGTCCAAACAGATTTGTCTTTCAATTCAACAAGCCGATAATCTTTTCCGTCTTTCGAAAGCCAGTTTTGATATCGATTAAAGGAAAGTATTTTATTTTGATGAAGATAGTCGAGTGTCTGCTCTGAGATATTTACCGGAGAGTGGCTGCCAAAGTACAAATCCATCTGAGACTCGCCGATTTTCAAAAGATAAACTTTTAGTTGGTCAAGATCCTTGTTTTCTCTAACAGATTCAATTTGCTCCCTTATAAAACCGGCGTGATGTTTCCAGCAATTAAGGTTTATTGGCAGGGGAATCAGACAATTATCGTCCATAACAGAATCACATCACATATTTTATTGCGGAGTGCTTGTTTAAATTCTGGAAGATCAAATCTCTCACCATTTCGGAGGGGACGACCACGATAATATTTAGACTAAAATACTTCCCCTTGCGGCTGATGTTTGAAGGCGTTAAATCGTATTCTAAATCAAACATAACTTTTTCAACCGCACTAATCATTTCCTCAATATTGTCTCCTATAATTTTATACGGCCATTTGCATGGGTAGTCAATTTGTGGTTTTTTGTTTTCCGGATTAAAGACCATTGGATAATCAATTTTTTATGTGACGAATTTAAAACACTTTCTTTGCAAAAGAAATCTTGTTACAATTAAAAATTTTTAACAAAAATTTGTGTTAATCTTTATTAACTATAAACACGCCAGCAGTAATAAGCAATCCGCTGAAAATCATTAATAATGTGATCTCTTCATTTAAATATATCCAGGCCGCGATGACTGTGACAAGCGGTTCAAAATAGAGGAACGCCCCAACTTTTGCTGATTCCATATCGCGCAATGCCTGTGCCCAGATCACATATGCAACCCCCGAACAAAAAATACCCAGGAAAAGAATCCACATCAAGCCAATGAATGAAAGATTAATTACTGAGCTTATAGTCTCTGTGTTTAAGTTGAATGGGATAATTATCACCGCCATCATCAAAAAAAGATAAAGAATTGTCATCAGCGGGGAATAAGAAAGCGATATCTTTTTATTAACCATTGAATAGACTCCCCAAGTAAAAGCGCTGCCAAGCACAAGCAAGTCTCCCTGGTTTTCAATCAACCCAATGCTTGTAATATCTCCTTTACCAATCAGCAAAAGTAATCCGGCTAGCGCAACCAATATTCCCAAGAACTGAAGATGTGTTATTTTTTCTTTATAAAAAACGAATCCTAAAATTGCCATAAAAACGGGGGCGGTTCCTATAATCCATCCGGTGTTAGATGCTGTTGTGTATTGCAAACCGGTTACCTGAATCCAGAGATGGAAGACCGCTACAAGTGCGAGAATAAAAATCCAGCCATGACTTTTAAGATTTAATGAAAATTTTCTTTTTGTAGATAAAGCAATTATCGTTAGAAGAACTGATGCTAAAATCAATCGAAGTATTATAATTGTAACGGGCTTGATTTCATTCAATACGGTTTTTGTGGCAACAAACGATGTTCCCCAAAAAATTATTGCTAGAAGAATGAGCAGATAACGATAGGCTTTAGAGCTGGTCAAGTTTTTTTACTTGGACTTTTCTGTTTTCTTTGCAGAAGAGTAACTCTCCAAATCATAGTTGATCATTTTATTCGGCATTTCAACTTTCACTATCTCGACATTTGCATCATTAAAGAATTTAACAGCGAGGGTGTCGTGGAAATCAGAAAAAACCACAACTCTCTTTATCCCGGCTGCAATTAGTGCCTTTGAACATGTTGTGCAGGACATATTTGTAATATACGCTGTTGCGCCTTTTATATTTACTCCGTGCGTGGTTGCCTGAACAAGTGCATTTATTTCTGCATGGTTTGTCCGCACACAATGATTATCAACAATCAGACAACCGACATCCTCGCAATGCGGCTGACCCGGGAGAGATCCGTTGTAACCCGTAGCAAGAACAAATCTATCTTTTACCAGCACACAGCCACAGTGCATTCTCGGGCAAGTTGCTCTTTCAGATGCCAGCATTGCAAGTTTTAAAAAATATTCATCCCAGGTTGGCCTTCCGTTTGAACCCATAAAAACAAATCTCTATTGAAATTATTAGCTAAGTAATTTAATGAACCGAAAGTTAAGGGATTTTAAACGCTTTACAAGTAATGGGTTGGGCCGGCCGGACACACTTGTGCGGCAGAGCCTAATGGTTTTAGCAGGAACAAGCTACAACTAGTTATTCGAATCCTTTAGTGAGCAAGCTTGTTGGTTAAAAGCAAATCTCTCATATAAAGTTTTACTGCATCTTTTGTCGAAGTCTTAAATGTAATAAACACATCCAGTCCTTCCTGTTTGAGTACGTCCAGGTTGCTTCGGTCCATTCCTCGTGTTATTATCGTTGAGCAATCACTCAGCAAAGAACGAACTTTTGCTGGCATTATCACTTTTTCGCCGCTTGGTTTTTTATCTCTCAGATTGCTCTCTCTGTACTCAGAAGCAACAATGTCGGATTCTTTAACATCATAAACAACATATCCCTTTATTGGAATGAACGGCGATTTGATTGTTACGCCATCGTTTGATTCTATTGCTATCTTCATTTTGCATTCCCTCCTTAATTTGTTACTATATGTTCCTATTAACCTACTCGTGCAGAATAAGTTCTTCTAACATTTACGCGGGCTTTTTTTGCAAACCGCTTATGTCTGGCTGATCTGTGGATCCTGCTGCTAAAACAAACAGGACAGTTTTGAGGAAACTGTTCAACAGGATTATTCTCCCAATAATAACCGCATTCATCGCATTGAAATTTTTTCTTTGTCATCAAATAATTCCTCCTGCTTCTGATCGTTAAAATTGTTTATAGAAAGAACAAACAGCGTGTTGTGGAATGGTTTTTCAGTATTGAGCAGAGATTCGAATATGTTCTACTTATAATTTAACCTTTTAAAATTAATAGTCAAGAGCAATCGTGGAGCGTGGGAGGGTCAAAAAGAGTAGACAAACAAAAATTGTTGGTAATCGGAAAACATTTTAAATCATTTCAGAAAGAAGTTCTTGCCGCGGGTTTGCAATGATTACTTTATTAACAAGCAATCCTTTCTCGGAAACAATTCTTGCCCCGGCGTCAACAGCACTTGTAACAGCGGCAACATCACCGGTAACACTGAAAAATGCTTTCCCGCCCAGAGCCATTGCCAGACGAAGTTCAACCAGCTGAACTTTTGCTGCTTTTACTGCACCATCTGCAGCTTCAATTAATGAGGCAACAGAATAAGATTCAACAATCCCAAGCGATTCAAGCATTTGAACATTATTATGTCCGGCTATTGCGGGGAATATTGTGGGGTGAACATTGGGAATTACAAATTGATCTATAACACCAAAGCCAATTGTATTGACCGCGTTTTCAACTGCAGAGGTTACCGCTGCAACATCACCTGAAATCAATGTCATATATTTGCCCGAACAGATAGTTCTTGAGATCATCAATTCTACTTCGGAAGTTTTAAGCATTATGTCCGCTGCCTGGATTCCGGAAGCGATGCTTCCCATCTCAATCAAACCTATTGAATTTTTATTGATCATCTTATTTCCTTTATGATTCTATAGAAATACTTTCGGAAGTTACTTCGCCAACTTTACCATTTATTGATGCGTGAATGTTTGCACCCAACTCACCATCAGGGATTTTTCCTATTCTTTGTCCTTCTTCTACCATTTCGCCTTTTTTAACAATTGGCTTTGCCGGTTTTCCAAAGTGTTGTTGAAGAGGAATTCTTACTTTTTTGACTGAAAATTTTTCTGAATTGAACGGTGCTTCAACATCATAATCCTGCAATTTTAGTTTCATAATCAATTGAGAAAGCGGAACTCTTCTTCCTTCTTTAATCGGATGGACTTTTACTTCTTTTTGCTGAATGAATTTAATTCCCGCTTCGCGCATTTCAACTTTTGCTTTATCGCAAGCTTCTTTGGGATAAAGATCTTCCGGACACGCATACAGCGTGCACAATCCGCATGAACAACACAAGTCTGCCATTTGGTTCCACACGGCCGAGCCGGTTTTTGTAAATCCAAGTGAGCGCATAACTTTGTGCGGTTCAACCTGGTAGCCAAGTAAGTATCTCGGGCAAAACTCTGTGCAGTAACTGCATTGATCACAAGCTGATTTGCCGATGCGGTGCCAGTTTTCCTCGGGTTGGTTCTTTCTTTTAATTAAATAATGCTCTTTGGGAAGAATAATTAATCCGGCAGTTGTTTTGGTAACAACCTCGTTCAAATCAAAAGTCAGATGTCCCATCATCACACCGCCGACAAATATCCCAAACTCGCTGACTTTACTTCCGCCAACAAAATCGAGCACATCTTTAAAGCTGGTACCAACAGGGACAAAAAATGAAGATGGCCTCTTTAGTGCCCCAGCAACACAAATAAATTTTTTAGTTACAGGAATTCCTTTTTCGGCAAGGGTAATATTGTACAGTGTTTCAACATTGTTCACGACACAGCCAATGTCTAATGGAATTCCCGCAGGCGGAATTAATCTTTTTGTTGCTTCATACACTAATTCAAACTCGTCACCGGAAGGATAAAAATCGCCAAGTTTTGTTAATTCTGTTTTTCCGATTAAGTGCTTACTGATTGCCGAAATGGCCTTTGTGTTTTTCTCCTTTATTCCAAAGTAACCTTTCTTTGCGGATGTACTTTCTATCAGCAGTTCAAGTCCCCGCATAATTTCTTTGGGGAAATGCACCATCAACTCATAGTCCTTGTGGATAAGCGGCTCACACTCGGCTCCGTTAGCAAGAACAAATTCTACTTTTGATTTTGCTTTAATGTGCGCGGGAAAACCCGCACCACCAGCACCAACTACACCAGCATTAAATATTTTTTCTTGAGGCTGCATTAATAATTATTCTTTATTATTTCTTTCAGAGTTTCAATCCACATCGGATGATCGTTCAGGCTTTCCACAAGCTGAACTTTTTGGCCACCATGCTCTTCAAATAATTTTTGATATTCAATTCCTATCTCTATCAAGGTTTCCAGACAATCAGCTACAAACGCAGGACTAAAAACCAATAATCGTTTTGCGCCATTCTTGGCTTGTTCAATTATAACCTTATCAGCAAACGGTTCCAGCCACTTCTTGTCCAGCCTTGATTGAAAACAAACGGTATACTTTTCAGCAGAAAGACCAAGTCTCTCTGCAATTAATCTTGTGGTTGCATAGCAAGTTGCTTTATAACAAAATTGATTCGTTTCGTTTATTTCTGTTTCACAGTTATGATCTTCACATAATCTCTTATCTTTATAGACCTTATCTACCTGTCTAACAGGCAAGCCGTGATAGCTAAAAAGCACGTGATCATAATCATCAAGCTTATATTTTTTTGCTTGCTCGACAACGGTATTAATATAGCCATCATTTTCATAAAACTGCCCGATGAATTTAACTTCCGGAATTACCCACCACCTGCTAATTATTTTCATCACATTCTCAACCACCGATCCAGTTGTCGCTGAAGCGTTTTGTGGAAATAGAGGAATGACTATAATCTTTTCATAATTATTTTTGTAAATTTCTGAGAGGATGTCCTCGAGCGAGGGGTTTTTATATCTCATTGCAAGATAAACATCATACGAGTCACCAAGAGCCTTCTGCAATTTTTCCTGAACTGATTTTCCATAATAAAGAATTGGTGAGCCCTTTATTCCATCTGGAAGTCCGTTGTTTACCCAAAGTTCTTCGTAAATTTTGGCTGACTTCGGTGCGCGAAAAGGAACTATTATTAAATTAACAAGAATGAACCGGGCAAACGCAGGAATATCTATAACGCGCGGATCGTTTAAAAACTCAAAAAGGTATTTTCTCACATCTTTTACAGAAGGACTATCAGGCGTGCCTAAATTTATAAGTAGAACTGCTGTTTTTAATTTCATAATTTAATTCTGTTCATTTATCAAAGTTTCAATTGGAAATTTAACAAGTCTTTAAGTGAATATTAAATGAAATTTTTCAAATTCATATTGTCTTTTCTTCCGGTATTGTTATTCTACAATTGTGATGGTGAATCGTTGGATTGCGTTTGCACAGAAGAATTTAGAACATATCTTGTAACTGTTATCGATAGCACCGGAATTCCAATTGATTCACTTCAAACAAAAGTAACAAGCGATAGAGGAAAAGAATATAATTTTGAGGGGTTCACACCTCCGCCATTTATGCAGGGAGCTTATTTTGTGATGACAGATGGTTACCAGAATGATTTCAGCATAAGACCAGGAAAAATATTTTTTACGGGAACTAAGAACAACCTGGAAGTAACCGGTGAGTATTTGTTCAGCACTGATGACTGCCGTTGTCATGTTTATAAAGTTGCCGGTCCGGACACACTGGTGTTAAAATAGTTTCTGATTCTTGCCAGTGCCAACATATTCCGCTCTGCAAATTGTTTCTCTTATAATTAAATCCTATGTTTCTGTTGACAGTAAAAACAAAGTAAAACATTTTTCTATATATGATGCCATTAGATTTTCCTCCACTTCCTTTAAGTGAATGGAAAGAAACCAGAGATACTCTTCATAAATACTGCCGGTTAGTTGGAGCAATAAGAGAAGTCATGTCCAAGCCGTTGCCCCATGCGTTGCACACTAATCTAGTTGTTTCTAAAAAGGGATTCACAACATCACCAATAATCAAAGATGATGGTTCGGTTGATAAGTTCTTTGAGGTTGTTCTTGATGTCCACCACAGGCGGCTTCGAATTGAATCCAATTACAGAGAGCCACTAAATATTGCATTAACAGGTCAATCGCTGAATGCTCTTTGTGATGAAACCTGTAGTTTGCTAACTGATATCGGAATAAAACCGCCGTTAGAAAGGCCGAGTTTTCTTGAGGGAACTCGTGGGCAATTTGATTCTACGCAAGTTAAGACATACTGGAAAGCTGTCTCATCAACTAAACGAGTACTAAAAAAAATCAAGGCTGAGTTAGGAAAAGAAACGGGGCCAATTCAACTGCATGTTGATAGCCTAACACTTTCTTTAACCTGGTACAGCAGAGACACTTACTCTAGCCCACTGATTGAACAACTTGAGATGGGGTATTCCACAGGAGATGATAGTTTTCCTGAAGCATACTTTTTTATATCTTCTTTCCCCGACGTGCGTGCATTAAAAAAAATAATTCCCGATAAAAGCAGATATCTATTTACACAAGATGAATCAAAAATGATTTTGCCTTATTCAGAGATTGCCGGGGCAAAAAACAGCGAAAAAAAACTACTCGACTTTTACAGATCTGTAATAAAATAATTTTTATAAAGATCTAATCACCTCTTCTTTATTTAACAAGCTCAAAGTAAAAAATCTTTTAAAAGAACTTCTTTTGTTAAAAAATCGAGGCTTTTGGTTTTTCTGCCTTGAAATAAAGTGAAATTATTTTAAATTGTAAATGACATCTGTGATTTTCGAACGATACGTTATATACCATTAGAATTAATAATAAAAACGAGGTAAGCATGAATTACAAAGCATATATGCTGCACAATTATAAATCACTCCCGCAGATTGCCAATCTTCCAGAAGATTTGATAGAGGCAATTGATGTCGTGGGCTCAGTCCTGCCATTCAAAACAAATAATTATGTCGTTGAAAATCTTATTGACTGGTCAAGGGTACCCAACGATCCAATATTCACTTTAACTTTTCCACGAAAAGAAATGCTCCGTTCTCATCATTATGAAAAAATTAAAAATGTGGTGAAGAGCGGTGCTTCAAAAAGTGAAATAAAAATAATAGCGGATGAAATCCGACGTGAACTAAATCCTCACCCCGCAGGACAGCTTGATCATAATGTGCCGCAAATGGATGGAGAAAAAGTTTTTGGAATGCAGCATAAGTACAGAGAGACTGTCCTGTTTTTTCCCGGGCAAGGACAAACTTGTCATGCCTATTGTACTTTTTGTTTTAGGTGGCCACAGTTCGTCGGGATAGATGAGTTGAAGTTCGCTTCCAGGCAAGCAGAGCATCTTACCGAATATATCTCTAAAAATGAAGATGTAACTGATGTGCTCTTTACTGGTGGCGATCCACTGATAATGAAAACAAAAATTATCGAGGCTTATATTCGTCCTCTTCTTGAGGCGGAAGTAAAAAATCTACGGCACATACGAATAGGGACGAAAGCACTTGCGTACTGGCCATTTCGCTTTTTAACAGATGACGATGCAGATGACATTCTAAAGCTTTTCAGTGATATAAAGAAAGCCGGCAAACATCTTGCATTTATGGCGCACTTCAACCATCCGACAGAATTGAAACATCCGGCAGTTAAAAAAGCCATTGAAAGAATTTTGGAAACCGGCGCAGTAATTAGAACCCAATCACCTGTAATGAAACACATAAACGATTCGCCGCAGGTTTGGGCAGAGATGTTAGAGAAGCAGGTTGAGCTTGGCTGCATACCATATTATATGTTTGTTGCAAGAAACACGGGCGCTGATCATTATTTCTCACTTCCCCTTGTTGACGTGTGGAAACTTTTCAGAGAGACATATCAGGCAGTAAGTGGAATATGCAGAACAGTGCGAGGACCGAGTATGTCGTGCCTTCCGGGCAAAATGCAGATTCTTGGTGTGAATGAAATTGGAAATGAAAAAGTTTTCACTCTCCGTTTTATACAAGGTAGACATCCTGATTGGGTTGCAAAATCATTCTTTGCAAATTTTGATGACAAAGCAACATGGTATACAGATTTAAAACCTGCGTTTGGTGAAGAGAAATTTTTCTTTACAGATGAGCTTGATAAAATCCTTAAACCTGAGGAAGTTGAGATAGACGCCGAATAATCTTATGGAAAACAATAATTCTTCTTTTGATCTCAGCCTCAACCTGAATGTGAGGGGTATGCCGTTATCGGCTACACTTTTTATTAATGAGCTCTCAAACAAGCTAAAACAGCAGGGGAAAAAAGTTTATAAATTCGGACTTGGGCAATCTCCATTTCCTGTTCCTAAGATTATAGTCGAAGAACTGCGTGTTAATGCTTTTCAAAAAGACTATCAGCAGGTGAAAGGACTGCTTGCTTTAAGAGAGGCGGTGGCAGATTATCACTCAAGACGAAATGACCTTCAATGCAGTGCAGATGACGTGCTTATTGGGCCCGGTTCCAAGGAGCTTATGTTCATACTTCAGTTTGTTTACTATGGAGAAATTCTTATTCCCACACCAAGCTGGGTATCGTATGCCCCGCAAGCAAAAATAATCGGTCGGCAGACTGTTTGGGTCAACAAGAAGGAAGCTCACAATTGGCTATTGCGTCCGGAAGACATTCAAAAAATTTGTGAACAGGATCCTTCACGTCCACGTTTAATAATCATGAACTATCCATCAAACCCAACCGGAGTTACATATAACTGGGAGGAGCTGGAAGAAATAGCTGCTGTTGCAAAAAAATACCGGATGATAATTCTTTCTGACGAGATTTACGGAGAGCTAAACTTTAATGGAGCCCACACATCAATAGCAAGATATTATCCGGAAGGAACGATTATCTCGGGTGGCTTAAGCAAGTGGTGTGGTGCTGGTGGTTGGAGATTGGGGACATTTACATTTCCAAAATCGCTCGCAGGTTTGTTAAACACTATGGCAACTGTAGCTAGTGAAACATTTACTGCTACAAGTGCGCCAATACAGTACGCAGCAGTTAAAGCTTTCAAAGGGGGGCTGGAAATAGAAAGATACCTCTGGAATACAAGAAAGATATTAAAAGCCTTGGGAAATGAAATTCACAGCATCCTCTCTAATGCAGGTGTTGAATGTCCTTTGCCAGATGGTGCGTTTTATCTTTTTCCAAATTTTAAAAACTATGCTGAGAAACTAAGAGCAAAAAATATTTTTACTGGCATTGAGTTAACAACGAGGCTGCTGGAAGAAACTGGCGCAGCCCTTCTACCTGGAAATGTTTTCGGAAGGCCGGTGGAAGAATACACGGCACGGCTTGCATATGTTGACTTCGATGGTGCAAGAGCTCTCGTAGCAGCAGAAACTATTTCGCCGGAAGATCCACTGACAGAAGAGTTTACTCAAACATATTGTTCACATATGCTCGAGGGTACAAATAAAATAGTGGGCTGGCTGAAATCGCTCTAATTGCTTACGCCTCCCGATAAATCATTACATAAGATTAAAAAGGAATTATTGCTAACTTTCCCATTATTTTTTCAAGCAATTTCAACAACAATATGTTCGAAATAAAAATAGCCAAAGAATTATTTCTCCTTATATTATTTGCTCTCTTCAACGATCTTCTTTCCGCACAGACAGTCAACTTTAAAATTATTGAAACAAGTGATGTTCACGGCGCATTGCTTCCTTATGATCTGACTAATGATATACAAACTAAAAATTCTCTCGCACAGGTTCATTCATATTTAATCGAACAAAGAGCGCGTCAAGATGAAGAGGTAATTCTGCTTGACAACGGAGACTTAATTCAGGGCGATCCTATGTCATACTATTATAATTTCGAAGACACCTCTGTGACCCATGTCTTTGCCGATGCATTAAATTTTATGGAATATGATGCGGCAACAATTGGAAACCACGATATTGAAGCCGGCCACGCTGTTTATGATAAATTCAGACGAGAAATAAATTTTCCCTGGCTGGCCGCCAATGCAATAAACATTGAAACGGATGAACCATATTTTGAACCTTACACTATAATCGAAAGAAAGGGCGTGCGAATAGCTGTTCTGGGTTTAACCACGCCGGGTGTTCCAAACTGGCTTCCTGAAAAATTATGGTCGGGTATCAGATTTGAGGATATGATTGAAACGGCGGAGAAGTGGGTAGAGATAATAGAAGAAAAGGAAAAACCCGATCTGCTAATTGGATTATTTCACTCCGGTGTTGACTATACATACAATGATGAATCCGAAGACACAGAAAAAAATGAAAACGCTTCGCAGCTTGTTGCCGAACAGGTGCCGGGTTTTGACGTAGTGTTTGTTGGTCATGATCACACCGGCTGGAATTATAAAGTAATAAATGAGGATGAAGATAGTGTTTTAATTCTTGGTCCGCTTTCAAGAGCAAAAACTGTTGCAGTGGCCAATATCCAAATGGTGTTTGACAGTGCGGGGGGAAAATGGCGCAAGAAAAATTCTTCGGGAGAAATAATTGAGACCAAAGATTACCGTCCGGACGATCATTTTATGAGCAAGTTTCTGCTTAATCTTAATATCGTAAAAAATTATGTGAGCAAGCCTCTCGGAAAATTCTCGAAAACTATTTCTTCCAGAGAATCCATTTTTGGTCCCTCTGAATTTGTAGATCTTGTTCACGCCATTCAGTTAGAACTAACCGGCACAGATATTTCTTTTACATCCCCGCTTACTTTTAATTCTGCGCTGGATAGCGGCTGGATTTACAGAAAAGATGTTTTCAAGATTTATCATTACGAAAATTATCTCTATACAATGGCGCTGTCGGGACAAGAAATAAAAGCTTACCTTGAATATTCATACGGAAACTGGTTTAATGAAATGGGGGATGAGAACGATCACCTTATCCTTTTTGCCAAAGATGAAAACGGTGAAATTAAATTCTCCTCTCGTTACGGCACACCGGAAACTGAAGAAAGATTTTATAACTATTCTTCCGCGGCCGGAATTGATTATGCGGTTGATGTCACGAAACCCGCAGGTGAAAGAATAACAATCGCCTCGTTATCTGATGGAAGATTATTTCACCCAGATTCTGTTTATTCTGTCACAATAAATTCTTACCGGGGAAGCGGCGGCGGCGGACACCTGACGCGCGGTGCCGGAATTCCAAAAGAAGAGTTATCTAAAAGAATTCTTGCGTCCTCAGACAAAGACTTTCGCTTTTATATGACAAAATGGATAGAAGAAAAGAAAAATATTAATCCCGAAATTATCAGCGCGTGGAAAGTTATTCCCGAAGGCTGGTGGGAGAAGGGAACGGAAAAAGATTATCTGCTTCTTTTCGGAGAAGAAGCACCGGTGCTGGAGAAACAATCAGTAGAGATCGATCACAAATAACTTAAATAGTAACAAAATGAAAACAGAAAAAAGCAAAAAATTATTCGAAGAAGCAAAAAAATATATTCCGGGTGGAGTTAACTCTCCAGTTAGGGCATTTAATTCCGTTGGCGGTGACCCTTTGTTCATTACGAAAGGGAAGGGTTCAAAGTTCTGGGATGCCAATGGAAACGAGTTCATAGATTATATTGGAAGCTGGGGACCTCATCTTTTCGGTCACAACCCGGCATTCATTATCGATGCTTTGAGGGCTGCTATCGAAAACGGAACAAGCTTCGGTGCACCAACCGAAATGGAAATTAAAATGGCAGAGATTATTACCCAACTTGTTCCTTCGGTTGAAATGGTCAGAATGGTCAATAGTGGTACCGAAGCAACAATGAGTGCTGTGCGTGCAGCTCGCGGATTTACCGGCAGAGAAAAATTTATCAAGTTTGAGGGTTGTTATCACGGACATGCAGATTACTTTTTAATCAAAGCTGGAAGCGGTGCATTAACCCTTGGTGTGCCAACATCTCCCGGCGTTACTAAAGGAAATGCTGCCGATACTCTTCTCGCAGATTACAATGATATCAACTCAATTAAGAAACATGTTTCAGCAAACAAAAATGAAATCGCCGCAGTAATAATCGAACCAATTGCCGGCAATATGGGCGTAGTAAAAGTTAAAGATGCATTCATAAAAGAGCTTCGATCAATTTGTGATGAAGAAAAAATTGTCCTGATTTTTGACGAAGTAATGACCGGCTTTCGTGTTGCTGCCGGCGGGGCACAAGAAGTGCTTGGAATAAAACCCGATCTTTCTACATTCGGAAAAATTATTGGCGGGGGATTGCCTGTTGGTGCTTTTGGAGGAAAGAGAGAAATAATGGAAAAGATTGCACCAAGCGGCCCCGTTTACCAGGCAGGAACTCTGAGTGGAAATCCTCTTGCAATGGCTGCCGGTTATGCTGCATTGAAACATATCAAAGATAATCCCGGCATTTACAAACAGCTTGAAGAAAAATCTTCCTATCTTGAAAAAGGATTTAAAGAAAATCTTAACGCTCTTGGAAAAAAATATGCGATGAACAGAGTTGGCTCGATGATGTGTATGTTCTTTACAGAAGAAATTGTAGATGACTTTAAGTCCGCAGTTAAATCAGACACAACTCTTTACGGAAAATATTTTCACGAAATGTTGAACCGGGGAGTTTATCTTGCCCCGGCACAGTTTGAAGCTTTGTTTGTTTCAACAGCTCACAGTAAAGATGATTTAGATAAGACGATTAGGGCACAGAAGGAAAGCTTAGAAAAATTGTAGATAATTATTGCAAAACAATTTTAGTTTTAAAAAAGATTAT
>CAZLJI010000018.1:0-17971 GCA_964559565.1 uncultured Ignavibacteriaceae bacterium
CGTTGCAGCGCCGCGATCCATGATTCGGGGGAATCAATTTTTTCGAATACCGGATTATAAATTTGCAAACCATTCTTTAATGCAAGATTTATTTCACGATAAATTTGCTTTGGTGATTTGTCTTCAGAAACCGGATATACCACAGAATAAGTTAATTCTTCTGCGTGGAGTATTGCTCTGCCACCGGTTGGTCTTTTTACAATATCGAATCCATCAGCATTAACTGTATTTTGACTAACCGAATTGTAATCCTGGTTTGCACCGAGAGAAATGCAATATGGTTTCCATTGGTAAACTCTCAGAACAGGAGATCCTGAAAAATTTCTAACGAGTTCCAGATCATAATCCATATTAAAATCGCCCGTATTAAAACCAGTATTTATAAATCGCCAGATCATTTACCAACAATTCCCCTTTTTGTACCGTCCAAAAAGTTCAGCATCTTACGCACATAATTATTACTGCCGAATTTTGCTTCAATGATTTCAACAGCCTGGGTAACATTCAAAGATTTATCGTATAAATATTTATAAGCTTCTTTAAGAATCTGAATGTCCTCAGCTTTAAATCCTCTTCTCCTCAATCCAACAACATTTAACCCACCGAATTCAGCCGGGTCATTCACTGCTAAAATATATGGAGGAACATCCTGAGTAATTTTTGCTGCACCTGCAATCATTGAATGTTCACCAACGCGAGAGAACTGATGCAATCCCGCTAATCCTCCAATAATCACCCAGTCTTCAATGTGAGAGTGTCCGCCAATCTGCACAGAGTTGGCAATTATACAATTATCACCAACAACACAATCGTGAGGTATATGACTGTACGCCATCAGGAGACAATTTTTACCGACCTGTGATTTTCCAGTGTCTTTAGTGCCTCTGTGCAAAGTTGCAAACTCACGAACCACAGTATCATCACCAATGATGAAAAGTGTGGGCTCACCAGAAAATTTTAAATCCTGCGGAAGATTAGCAACCGAAGCTCCCTGAGAAATCTTTACACGGTTTCCAATCCTTGCACCGCTGTAAATGACAGTGTGTGGACCGATAACACAATCATTTCCGATTTCAACATCTCCTTCAATGATTGCATAGGGACCAACTGATAAGTTTTCACCGAGCTTAGCACCCGGATTTACAATTGCGGTAGGATGTATGTTTTTCATTTTTCTTTGGATGAATTATTTGCTACTGGTTTATCAACTATTCCAGCCATAAAATCGGCTTCGGCTACAAGTACTTCATTAACGAATGCTTTACCTTTCATCAGAATTATTTTACTCTTCTTCTGAACGAGTTCCACTTCCATAAATAACTGATCACCGGGAACTACCGGCTTTCTGAATTTAGCATTGTTGATCTGCATAAAGTAAACAAGATGCTTTTCCGGATCAGGAATTGAACCAAGCAGGAATACCCCTCCCGTTTGTGCCATTGCCTCAATGATAAGCACACCTGGCATTATCGGATTGCCGGGGAAGTGTCCCGGAAAAAATGGTTCATTGGATGTAACTGATTTTACACCAACAACTCTTTTATCAACCTCAAGCTCAATTATTTTATCAACAAGAAGAAATGGATACCGATGAGGAAGTATTCTTTCAATTGCATTTGCATCAAATACTACACCTTCTTTTTTTACAAGCTGAAATTTCTTTACGAGTTTTTTCTGCTGATAAAGTTTTCTTACCTGCTTTGCAAATTCAACATTTGCTTTGTGACCGGGACGTGCTGCTAAAATCTGTGCTTTAAGAGGAGCGCCAATTAATGCAAGATCACCAATCAAATCTAGAAGCTTATGCCTTACCGGTTCATTTCGAAATCTTAGTTGTTTATTGTTTAGAATTCCGTTTTCTCCTAAACTTATTTTTCCCTCAACTCCTATTTTTTTTGCAAGGTCCTGAAGTTGTGTATCGCTTAATTTATGGTCAACAATTACAACAGCGTTATCGATATCACCACCTTTAATTAATCCCTGGTCAGCTAATTCTTCAACTTCACTTAAAAAGCAGAAGGTTCTTGCCGGTGCAAATTCTGTTGCAAATTCTTTTTCAAAATCGAAAAGTCCTGTATGCTGACTGCCGAGTGCCGGGTTCTGATAATCAACCATCACTGTAACACGATAATCATCCAACGGCAGTGCAACAATATCTACCTGTCTATCATCTTCGTGATGCATGATCGTTTGATCAATAACCAGATAATCCTTCGGAGCTTCCTGCTGTAGGAAACCTGCTTTCTGTAAAACTTCAACATAAGGTAACGAACTTCCATCGCCAACAGGCGGTTCAATTCCTTCTACTTCAATAATTATATTATCAATTTGTAAACCCATAATAGCAGCTAAAACGTGCTCAACTGTATGAACTTTTGCATCTCCAATCCCGAGTGTTGTTCCGCGGGATACATCTACAACATTATCTGCGATCGCTGGAATTTCAGGATTACCGCCAAGATCCATTCTAACAAATTTAATTCCGTGATTTTCTGGTGCGGGTTTAAAGGTGAGCTTACATTCTGTCCCGGTATGAAGTCCAATTCCAGTCATCGATACAGGTTGGGCTATTGTTCTCTGCTGTTCTAACATTTAGCAATCCGATTTGTTTTACGATTTGAAAGTAATAATTGATAGGAAAATTAGTAAGATGAGCCCTGAAATCCAATAAATGAGGAGGATGGAAGAATCTAAGAACTTCAGGTTTTCTTTTGAGAAATTTCTTCTTTCAGTTTCTTGATTTCCTCTTCAAGCTTTTTAATCCTATCAACATATTCAGGAAAATTTCTAAAATGAGCTTCAAGAATCTTTGCTGTCTTAGCTTCTTTAGAAGGAGTACCAAAGTACAATCCTGATTTCGAAATAGTTTTGGGAACACCAGACTGAGCCATTAAAATAACATTATCTGCAATCTCAAGATGACCTGCAATTCCAACCTGACCAGCAACGATTACATTGTTGCCAATCTTAACACTACCTGAAACTCCGCTTTGAGCTGACATCACCGTATTACTCCCTACAGTAACATTGTGTGCTATCTGGACGAGGTTATCAATTTTAGCTCCCTTTTTTATTATAGTGCTTCCAAGTGCAGCTCGGTCGATAGTTGTGTTGGCTCCAATTTCAACATCATCTTCAATTATAACATTTCCGATTTGCGGAACCTTATTATAAACTCCCTTATCATCTTTTTGATATCCAAAACCATCAGCTCCAATAACAGCACCTGCGTGGATGATAACATTTTTCCCAATTTTACAATCTTCCCGAATGCTCACGTTCTGGAAAATAATTGAACCATCTCCAACTTCTACATTATTAAGCAGTACAGTGTTGTGGAATATTTTGACATTATCACCAATTTTACAATCAGCACCCACTACAACATTTTTACCTAATGAAACATTCTTTCCAACAGTTGATGACCCATGTACAAAGCAAGTTTCATCAATCCCATCTAATTCAAATTTTGGTGAGAAGAAATTATTTATAACTGAAGCGAAAGCTATTTCCGGTGCGTCAACTTCGATATAAGAAATATCGCTGCGGGTTTTAACGAAATCTGGCTTAACAATAATTGCAGAAGCTTTGGTCGATGGAAAATATTTTTCGAATTCGTGTAGATACAAAAATGTGAGATCCCCTTTTTCTGCTTCATCGATTCTTGAAACGGAATTTATAATCGCATCTGCGTCACCTATAATTTTGCCTCCTACCAATAAAGCAATTTCAGATAATTTGATACTTAGATTTTTATTCAAGTTTTAATCTCTCAATCACTTTGGCAGTTAAATCATATTCAGGTTTGGCAAAAAGAAAAACTATATCTCCGCTTCTATCAAAAACATAATCCAGTTCTTCTTCTGTTGCAATTTGCTGTATTATAGTAAAGACTTTATTTTGAACGGGCTTCATAAGTTCATTTTGCTTCTGGAATAATTCACCATTAGCTCCAAACTTTTTATCACGGTAGTCTGCAATATCCTTTTGGAGTTTGGTGATTTCAGCCATTACTTCAGAACTTGTTTGGTCGGTCATGATAAGTTTTCTTTTATCATAATCATCCTGCTTTGTTTTGAGTTCTGATTCAAGCTTCCTTATTTCAGTTTGCCATTCCTGAATCAAAGCATCGAGCTTCTGTCTGGCATCCTGTACGTCAGGATAATTATCCATGATTGTATCAGAATCAACATAGCCGATTTTTAACTGTGCATTGCTGACGAATGACAGTAGCGGTAAGTAAACGAACAGTGAGATGAGAATTAATTTCATAATGACTCCGGGGAGTTTAAGTTTTTAATTACAGGTTCCTCCCAAAAAGAAAGAACCTGCTCATTAAAATAAATGAAATTATTTGCCCCTTTTCAGGTTATCCAGGACTTTAAATGTTATATCAAAAGCTGCATCAGCATAAAGAAGAACTATATCTCCACTCTTATCAAAAATGAACTGCATGCCTTCACTCTTAGCAACCTGCTCAATTCCTGTATAAATTTTTCTTTTAACAGGTTCAAAAATTTCTTCCTGCTTCAGATAAATTTCTCCATTCGGCTGTCCGAATTTTTGATTTCTGAAACCAAGAATTTTCTGTTCCATTGCAATAAGTTCCTGCTGCTTCGCTAATTTCTGCTCATCAGTCATTGTAGCGGCCTGCTTTTGATAATCAGTAAGCAATTGCTGATATCCAAGTGTCATTGAATCAAGCTGATCAGACCAAATTTTGGTTAGTGCATCGAGGTCACTTTGAGCTTTTATTGCTTCAGGTAATTGAGTAAGTATAATTTGAGAATCTACGTAGCCAATTTTTTGCGGGCTTTGTGCAAAAAGTGAGGTGCTAATAAGCACAAATAAAATTACAAGATAATTTCTCACAGTTTTTTTTCCTTATGTTATTGTGAATTGTGTTAAACTAAAAACCTCTGCCAAATTGAAAATGGAAAAGCCACTCTGGATCTCTTCCGTCAACAATTTTACGGTCAAAACCATAGCCAAAATCGAAACCAATTAAACCTATGGGATTAATTAATATCCTGGCCCCTACTCCAGCAGATCTTCTCATATCAAAAATATCTGTTTTGTCAAAACTTTCAAACACATTACCTGCTTCTGCAAATGTCAGCAAATATAATGGAATCGGCTCGAGAGTTACTGCAAAACGAATCTCTGCTCCAATTTTAGAGAAGACTCTTCCTCCAATCACCTGACCAAATTGATTTCGCGGACCAACACTTCTGTCTTCATAGCCTCTTAACGGAACGGTTGCAATAACTAAACCATTTCCACCCATATAGAAAAATTCGAACGGCTGAATTGGTGTTCCCTTTACAATTTCATCTATGTATCCGAAATCTGCAACAGTATAAAATACAAGTCTGTTTGTATTGAACAGTCTCTTATACCATTCCGCCTTAAATAAATTTTTAAGGTAGTCCACATCACCAGGCAAAAATGGTCCGCCTGAAACTTCCATATCAAGAGTAAATGATGAACCCTGAGATGGGAAAATTGGATTATCAATATTTCTTCTGCTTAAAGTAGCACCAAGTGTATACTGGTGAGTTACGCCTTCCTGATAGAAATTTTGTCCTTGCAAAACATTGTTGTATTGATATCTGACTCTGCCCTGAAGATAAAAAAAGTCGTCTGGCCACTTTAATCTTCTGCCAACTTTCAAAGTAGCGCCGGTTTGTCGTAAATCATAAACATACTGCTGACGCGTATCAAAAACATCAACACCTACAGAAGTTGGGGTATCAAACATCCACGGTTCGGTAAACCCGATTGTAAACGTACGGTAGATATTTCCAAAACCGAACTGCCAGTTAAAATTTAAAATCTGACCGCCGCCGAGTGAAAATGGCTCCGTAATCGAGAAGTTAGTAAGAGTTACACCAATTGAACCGCTGAAACCAAAACTACCGCTGTAGCCAACAGAAGCATTAAGATAATCGCTTGATTTTTCTTCTACATTATAGATTACAGCAACAGTGCTGTCACTCTCAAGTTTTGTATCTATACCTCCAGGACCGTAAAGCTTTTCCGCACTGAAGTATTGAAGATTCGCAAGCTGCTGAACACTTCTGAATAAAAATGCACGATTAAAATAATCTCCAGGTATGGTAAAAAGTTCTCTACGGATTACTTTGTCTTTTGTTTTTGTATTTCCTTCAATATCAACACGTGAAATTTTGAACTGGTTACGTTCCTCAATCCGAATATGAATATCTATCGAATCATCAGCCACTCGTTTTTCTTCAGCCTGAGCATTGAATGTTAAATAACCATTATCAAGATAAAGAGCAGAAATATCCGTTTGGGCTTCATTGCCACGCAGATTTCTCTCAAACTTTTCGTAGTCGTAAACATCGCCCTTAGCGAAATCAAGTCTTTCATTAAGCGCATAATCAGGATAAACTGTGTTGCCCTCCCAGGTGATATTCCTGATTTTGTATTGTGGTCCTTCATAAATATTAAGAACGATTCTCAAATCTTTGTTATCATTAAAATAAATTAGTGAATCTCCAAGTAACTCAGCATCTCTATAACCATTCTTCTTATAATAATCAACGACAAGCTGTTTATCTTTTTCAAAATCTTTAGGTTTGAATTGTGCGCTTGACCAAAATTTCCACCATGAAGAAACTGATGTCTCTTCCATTTCACCCGCAAGTTCATCATCATCAAAAACAGTATTACCGTTGACTGCAATTTCCCTGACTATAACTTCATTTCCCTCTTCAATAGTAAGTTTTAACAACACGCGATCCTTAATTCTTTCAATGAGATTTGAATAAATCTGGTCACTGCTTTCATAGGTGTATTGATATTCATCAGAGAAATCTTTTTTATTACGCCAGGTTACCGTTATATCTTCGTCAACAGTATCTGCACTAAAAAAATCATAAGCATCGTCTTTTACTTCCGCATTAAGAAATCCTTCTTCAGCATAAAGATCTTTTATCCTGATTTTTAATTTTGCAATTGACTGAGGAGAGATAACAGTTCCTCTGAGGAAAGTTACCTTTGCTTCTATATCCTCTGTATCTATTTCATCATTTCCTTCTATTGCAACACGTTCAAGTCTTGGGTATTCCTCAACCTTTATGAGAAGAAAAATTCCTTCTGTAATTTCTCTTTCAATTGAAATTTGCACATCGGAAAAAATATTAAGAGTCCATAGTTGTCGAATTGCACTGAGAGTCTGATCTCCCGGCACTTGAATTTCGCTGCCAACTTTCAATCCGCTGTTTGCAATAATCGTTGCGGCATCTGCAGATTTATTACCCTCAACGGAAATTCCTAGAATTTTGTAACTCTTCTGAGCTCCCTGTGGATAGAATGAAACCGAAAAGGAAAAGGCCAATAAAAAAATTAACAGCCAACGAAACTTCAATATGGGGACCTTATTATTGATTTGCATTTGAAGAATTAATTATCTGCTCACTTACCTTACCAAATCGCCGTTCGCGTTTCTGATATTGCCTGATCGCATCATATAAATGGCTTCTGGAAAATTCCGGCCAATAAACATCAAGAATAACAAATTCTGAATAAGCTATCTGCCAGAGCAAAAAATTACTTACTCTGAACTCGCCACTAGTTCTAATTATCAATTCGGGTTCGGGCATATTTTTAGTGGTAAGATGATCCGAAATAGTTTTTTCCGTGATGTTATCGGGTGTAATCTTCTTATCAGCAACTTTTTTTGAAATACTTTTAATCGCTTCTAAAAGTTCCCATCGGCCGCTATAGCTTAAAGCTAAGTTCAATGTCATTCTTTTATTGTTCTTTGTTCGTTCGATATCTTCAAAAAGCTGCTTCTGTACGACGTTCGGAAGGGATTCAATGTTTCCTATACAAGTTAATTTGATATCATTTTTATTGAGTTCATCAAGCCGTTCTTTAAGACTCTTCAACAGTAATGTCATTAATGTTGAGACTTCATCCTTAGGTCTTTTCCAGTTTTCAGTTGAGAATGTATAAAGAGTGAGATACTTAACGCCTACTTCGGCACAAACCTCTACTATCTCACGAACTGTTTCCACCCCTCTTCTATGCCCAGCAACACGAGGTAGACCTCTTCTTTTGGCCCATCTGCCGTTTCCATCCATGATTATCGCAATATGAGAGGGAATATCACCGCTCTTCTTAAGTTCTTCCTGGAGATCTTTATCAGATTGTGTACTTTTTTTGGCCAAATCTATACTTTTAATTTGATGAAGCCTGTAAAATTATATCCGTGAGCCTATAAAATCAAGGTAAACGATGACATAGCATTAAAATAAATATAATCAAATGTATATTATCTTGTTTAAGGCAAGTAATAAAGGTAAAAATAGAGCGGGGGAAGTTAAGAATTATGAGAAAATCATCTGCTGTGCATGTCTAATGCTGCGACGGCTTTCGAAATTCTCCTCGAGAATTCGTGCAAGTTTAATATTTTTTTTAACTTTTTCATCTACACTAAACAAAAGCTCTCTAACTTGTTTGAAGTAAATATTTGGTACGCCGATTAGTAGTAAAATAGGTTTGTCTGAGGATCTTGTTTTTCTTGAAGCCAGATAATTAATTTTTTCAATAAGATCAGGTTTAAAT
Source organism: uncultured Ignavibacteriaceae bacterium (assembly GCA_964559565.1). Classification (GTDB taxonomy): domain Bacteria; phylum Bacteroidota; class Ignavibacteria; order Ignavibacteriales; family Ignavibacteriaceae; genus IGN2. Next base: position 8,596 of record CAZLJI010000018.1, read on the forward strand.
ATATCTTCTTTATTTAATGTAATCCCGATGGCATATTTCTCCTTCTGCCTTCCAATTACATCAACTTTAAATTTTCCTATATCTTCAGGTTCAGGTAAATATGTGCCAAGTCTTCTACTGACAGTAAAAAATCCAAGCCGCCAAAACTCATTGACTAAGAGATCTATTGCTTTTCTTTCTGAAATGTTCATAATTGTACCCATCTTTCAAGATGCAAAAGAATTAATTGGAATAAGTGGAGAAAATCTGAATGATTCAATTATTCTGATATTAGAAATCTTGTTGTATTCAAATTTTTTTATTTCGTTCGTACTTCGCAATCTTCCGTAAATAACTTTTCTGCCAAAAGTATTTTTTGATATGTAATATGGTTCAAGATTTACTTCCTGCAAACCATAAAGGAACTGAAGATTTTTTCTGTTCCGGATAGCTTGAATAAAAATATCTGTTTTCATTGTGTTGTTCCTTTCTAATTTAACCATCGCACAACGCCTTTAACTTTGCCGATAAGCTTGAAGTCATCTTCTCTTTTGACTTCAATCGGTAAGTAGGCATCGTTCTCTGCAATGAGTCGTATTTTATTGTTTATAAATTCAAATTTTTTAACCGTTGCTTCATCGTTCAGCATAGCGACGACAATGTCTCCATTCTTAGCCTGCTCTCTGGGTGATACTATAACAAGGTCTTTATCATTAATTCCTGCGTTAATCATACTGTCCCCTTTTACACGCAAGGCAAATGCATCTTCTGCTTTTTTAAGAAATGAAGGATCAACCACTAGTGAACCTTCTAAATTTTCCACAGCATTTATAGGTATACCCGCAGCAACCCGACCAATTACCGGAATTTTCACAAACGCATCCTCATCCCTGATTGATCTGTCAATGAAATCTTCTGAGTTTTTTCTGATAAGAGAGATTCCTCTACTGGCATTGCTTTCAATATTTATAAAACCTTTTTTGACCAACGCTTCCAAATGTCTTTTTACACCAAAAGTAGAGGATATTTGAAAATGTTTTCCTATCTCACGAAGCGTGGGAGGATATCCACTTTCCAAAGTGAACTGTTTTATAAAAGTGAGGATTTCTTCTTGTCTGTCTGTTAATTTATCTTTCATAGTAGTGCTCAATTGTTCACTGCAAATATAGTGCTCATATGATCACTTGTCAAGAGCTCTGATAATTTATTTTTTTAATGAAAAATGTAGATTAGTCATGAAAAAAGCGGAAAAAGGGTAGAAGCGTTGAATATCTTCTACCCTATAAAATTTTAAGAGGTCACGATTTCTTTCTGCTCGACCGGCATTAGCCAGCCATGGGTATCTTCCTTTAATCCATAGTGAATTGAAGTGAGTTCATTGAAAAGTTTGAGATCAAGTTCTCCAGGCTTGCCATCGTTAAAAATCATCTGTTTATTTTTATAAGTCAGCCAACCAACAGATGAAATTATGGCTGCGGTACCTGTTCCAAAAACTCCAAGAAGGTTTCCTTTATCGTAAGCATCAACTACTTCTTGAATAGTTACATCTCTTTCAACAACATTCAGTTTCCATTCCTTCAAGATTTCAATTACGGACCTTCTTGTTACACCTGGTAGAATGCTACCATTTAATCTTGGAGTGACAATTTCATTTTTAAAATTAATGAAAATGTTCATTGTCCCAACCTCTTCAATATACTTCTGTTCAACTCCATCAAGCCACAACACCTGAGTAAAACCTTTTTTAACAGCTTCCTGACCAGCTAGAAGACTGGCCGCATAATTAGCAGCAGTTTTGCAATCACCTAATCCTTTTCTGACAGCTCGGACATATTCGTCAGTAACTAAAATCTTTACAGGCTTAAAACCTTCGGGATAGTAAGCACCAACAGGTGATAAGAGTAAAATAAATTTATATTCTTTCGCTGGTTTAACTCCGAGAAAAGGATCAGATCCGTAGATGAAAGGTCGAATGTATAGAGAATCACCACGCTTAGATGGGATCCAATCTTTTTCTATGTTGATTAGTTCTCTTAATGCTTCGAGTGCAAAGTCAGCATCTATCTGAGGGATACAAACCCGTCTTGAAGAATTATTCAATCTTTCAAAATGTTTGTCGGGTCTGAAGATAACCACATGCCCCGACTCCTGCTTAAATGCCTTTAATCCTTCGAACACAGCCTGGCCATAATGGATAAACATTGAGGCTGGATGAACTGCCAAATTATCAACTGGTCGGATAAAAGGACTATGCCAGCCATCCCTTTCATTATAATCCATTTCAAACATATGATCGGTAAAAATTTTTCCGAAGCCAAGTGATTCAGGCAGGATTACTTTGGATTTTCTTTCTTTTATATTAAGTTGAATTGCTTCCATTGATTGCTCCAGAATTTTCTTAAATGCAAATGCATGGTACTGAAATTTAAAGAGAATTTAAACTGTTGATTGATGAAAGTCACAGAATGATTTCATAATATTAAAATTTAAAAAAGAAACGTCCACAAGAAATAATCAAGAATTAAAATCAAAGCAGCTGACATTACAAAAGAACGAATAGTGGAAAGGCCGACACCTTCAGCACCACCTGATGTTCTAAAACCGATATGACAGCCCAATAATGAAGTAACTCCTCCAAATACTACGGTTTTTATAAGTCCACCAGTAAGATCAGAGAATTCAAAAAACTGCCTGACCGAACCGAAGAAAACATTATAAGGTACCTGGAGAAAATAATCTGAAACTACATATGCCCCAGCAACAGCGATCGTGTTTGCAAAAATTACTAATACAGGCATCATTAAAAGAGCAGCTAAAAATCTGGGCATAGCTAAATATCTCACTGGATCAATTGCCATAATTTCTAGTGCATCAATTTGCTCAGTGACTTTCATTGTTCCAAGCTCTGCAGCAATAGAAGCACCAACTCTGCCTGCTATTACTATTCCGGTTAACACTGGACCAAGCTCAGTGATAATGGCTCTGCTTGTAGTTCCACCCAATAAAGAGAGAGGTGCGATACCCTTAAGCTGATATGCTGCCTGCCAGGCTGCAACTGCACCAGTAAATATTGAAATGATAATTACTAATGGAAGTGAATCAACACCGATATGCTCCATTTGAAACAGAATTTGCTTACGGGTTCTGTGAATATTTCTTAAATTTTTGATCATCCCAAAAAGCAAGAGAAAAATTTGCCCAAACTCTTCAAGAAATGATGAGGTACGCTTACGAAGTATTTGAAAAATATCTCTACTCATGGAATTGTTAATTGTTTACAACTAAAATTTACAAATTTTTTTCACTTGGTTGATTACTTCTTTTAACCTGAATAAAGATTGTTAGCTGTTTCAATATTATTAAGATGAGAGGTAAAGTTACCAGAATGAGACGTTAAAGTAATTTTTTAGAAGTCATTATATCACCTACGCATTAAGCATTCGTATTAATTAATGAGATAAATAAGCTTATTTTCATAAGATTTCTTATCCCAGCCTGAAATGCCTGAGAATAATTTTTTAAAAACCAAAGCAGTTAATTAAGTACTAAAAATGACGAGTTGATAGCATTATTATTGCTGTTAGTTTTTGTTAAAGCTTCTTTAAGGGCACAGCATAACCAAAAAACCAACCACGGTTGGGTAATATTTTAAATGGAAGAAAGCCTGTCAATAATTATCGATCAAATTCCGTTAGGGATTATTACATATTCCCGTGATGGTTTCATTGATTTCATAAATAAAAACTTTCACAAGTTCGGAATTTTGTATCAGTTCAATTATCCTGTCCCGGGTATTAACTTATTCGAATTTCCTCTTTTTAATTCGGCAAATCTGACACAGGATCTAAAAAATATTATTAAAGGTTATCCTTTTGAAAAGGAGATAAAAAAAGTTGAAACTCAAAGTGGTGGTTCTATTTCTCTATTCGTAAAAGGATTTCCCATTTATGAAGAAGAGAATATTGCCGGGGGAATGCTGATTGTCGAAGACTTAAAAATTCTTTCCGAAACGAGCACAGAGCTTGAGCTAAAATCAAAATTGACTGAAGATTATCTGGATAGAAGTGACGATTTTATCATCGTTACAGACACATCCGGAGATATAAAATTCTCAGCAGGTAAAGATAATCCAAAGATGAGGCTCTTTAGGAAAGAAATTACGGGAAAAAATATTGGAGAGGTCTTTAACAGTACAACAAAGCTAAAATTACTCGAGAGCTTTAGCAGTGCAGTCAGACATAAAAAATCCCAATCGGTTCAGTTAGAAATCAGGACTGAAAAAAATAATACTCCTGTAGATTGTAAAATTGATTCGGTAATCGGAGACAGTGGGTATGTCCAATTTCTGTATTTAGTTTTTAAGGAAATTCCTGAAGCCAAATCCGAAGTCACTTCCAAATCTCCAGACTTCAACGAATTGGATGTTTATAAGGAGCTAGCAAAACAAACTGATACTGCTGTTTTACTTGTCTCAAAAAATGGAATCATAATACGTAGTGATGAATTGATTCAAAGATTTACAGGAAGAGAAAAAGAATCGGATGAAAATAATCAAACAATCTCAACTCTTTTCCCTCTGTTAACTCCCGGTGAATTCCAGAACATTATTAAGGACTTGGATTATAAAAATAACTCCGAATTCAAAACAATAATCGAAAATAGTATTGAAGGTAAAATACCAGTTATCCTTACTTTCTTTAATAGTGAAAAGGATAATTCTATAATCATTGTAGTTTGTAAGAAAATCAACGATGAGACAATTAATTTCGAACTGGAAGAGGAAGAGCTTATTGCATCCAGGAAAGAGTCTGAGGAAACTATTGAACCGATAATAAAAATAGATAACACAGGGTCTATTTTGCTCGCAAATCAATCACTTAAGTTGCTATTGAATTTTCCTGACATTGAATTGTATGCTAAAAACTTTTTTGAACTGATCAAAGTGGATGAGCACGTAAATATTAAAGAAGAAATAAGATCTCTTCAAATGGGAGTGAAGAAATCTTTTCCAATTAAAATAAAAAATTATGCCGCTGATGAAATTCAAACGAATTTAATACTACGGGTCGAACAGGTAGTGGATGATTTACCGCATATAATCAATTGCACGCTTAGCAGCTCTTATAAGATTGAAAGAAAAATTCTACCTGAGTCTGTTCACAAATCTCTTTTTACAGCATCACAGGATGGGATTGCAGTTGAGGTCGATGGTAAATTACTTCTGGCAAATGACTCATTCGCCAAAATCTTTCAGTATAAGGATGCTATTGAAATACAGGGGAAAAATATTCTTGAGCTAGTTTCAAAAGATGATGTCTCAAGAGTAAAAGAATATTTAGTTTCGAAAAAATCTGGAATAAAAGCTCAAGAAAGAATTGAGTTTCTGGCTAAGAAGAAAGATGGCTCCACATTTTATCTGGAATTTTCTGCTTCCTCATTCGAGCAGCTGGAAAAAATATATCTTGTGGTCTTAGCAATGGATGTGACTGAGCGAAAACGAACGCAAAAAGTACTTAGAGAATCAGAACAGAAATACAGAAGTATTACTGAAAACATTGATGATTTTCTTTATACTTTCGAAAGGGTCGGCGATTTCTTCAAACCACTATTTTTCACAACGGCTGTTCAAAAAGTTACAGGATATACACAGGATGAATTCCTCAGTGATTCAAGATTTCTTCTTAAAGTAATTCATCCGGATGATTTTCCTGGTGTGAAAAAGAAACTAAAGGTTCTCTGGGAAGGTAGTACCGACGTCAACAGTGAACTTGAATTAAGAATAATTAATAAAGAAGGTAATGTAGTTTGGGTAAGAAATAAGCTGAATATAATCAGAGATTCTGAAAACAAAGTACAAAAAATATACGGACTCGTAAGCGATATCACCTTTAATAAGCGGGCTGAAGAAGAACTAAAAGTATCAGCAGTAAACCTTAAAAAACTAAATGAAGCTAAAGATAGATTTCTCTCAATCATCTCTCACGATTTGCGCACACCTTTTAGTTCCATTCTTGGTTTTACTGATCTGCTTATAGATGATGATACTCTATCTGAATTTGAGAAAAAGCAATATATATCCTACATTCAGGAATCCTCAAAATCAATGTTGGCTCTTGTTAATTCACTTCTGGATTGGACACGTTTGCAAACCGGTAGAATCAAATTCGAACCAGAAAAGATCAATGCTCAGGAGCTCATCAACAATTCAATTAGTACGGTTTCAGGTAATGCTGTGAAGAAAGGTATTAAAATTCAAAACCTTGTGGAAGCAAACCAGTACCTTTTCGTTGATAGGAGTCTGGCATTGCAAGTATTTAACAATCTTCTTTCAAACGCTGTAAAATTTACTAAAAGAGGTGACAGCATAACTATCTCAGCAAAACTATCATCAGCATTAAGGTTCATGCAGTTTTCAGTAAAAGATACAGGAAGAGGTATAAAGCCGGATAATCTAACCAAACTTTTTAACATCGAAACAAAGTTTACTTCGGAAGGGACCGCTGGTGAAAAAGGAAGCGGACTTGGTTTATCTTTGGTAAAGGAGATAATACTTAAACACGGAGGTAAGATTGATGTTAAAAGTGAATTTGAGAAAGGTTCTGAATTTATTTTTTCTCTGCCTGTAGCCTCCGCTAAAATTTTGTTGGTTGAACCAAATAAAAGAGACCGGATATTATATTCTAAAATTCTAATGAACATTGCTTCTGATTATGCAGTGAGTATAGTTTCTAATGGGCAGGAAGCACTGGAAAGAATAATTAGTTCTCCTCCAGCCCTGGTTATTACCGAACATCAGATGCCGGTGATGGATGGTTACCATTTAGTGCGGGGATTAATTAAAAATGATTTGAAATCAATAACTCCTGTCATTGTCTTAACAAGCAAAATTGAAAGATCTGCTGTTCAGCAGTATGTGGAACTCGGCATTGAGCATGTCTTCACAAAACCCGTTAACCTGAGAAGCTTTAAAGAAGCGATTGAGAAGTCCATTAGAAAAGCAATTTCGAACAACAACAATTCTAAATAGTCCGAAAAACATACCAGCCTGGAATAACCTCTTCAATATAAATGTAATCCTGATATAAGATTTGCGGAAGAAGTACTTCATCCGCTGCTTGAATAAATCCAGCTTCCATATTTTCAAATGTTAAGATTTGAATGAATACGCAACCAGGATATTTTTTATCAGTGTAGATAGCATTACAACCTGCAGAAGCCAAAGCAATATCCGCTTTATCTTTTTCATTATTTATAAATAATGAAATAAGTTCCTGAAATTTATTGAGATTGGTCGTTAGATAATTTTTTAACTCAAGATCAGTCATTGTGAAAAGTTTTATGGACAAATAAAAACTTGAATCACTTGAAGAGAGAGTATTTAGATTTGAGAGTGAATCACGAACAGTATAAATAAAAGAAGGCATTAAAAATCTTCGAACTGCTGTGATTTTCCAATTGTTATTATCATTTACTAGGTAGCTGTAAAAATCAATAGTTTTCTTATCAGTTTTGACTTCAACAGCAAAGACGCAATTACTGTTTGTAGCTCTGATTTGACGAAAAGAAACTTTTGCCTCTCCGTTAAGCTCTTCACCAATTGTAGGTTCATTAATCTCACTTAACATTTCGCCGGATAAATAATTTGCTTTATCGGGAAAGCTGCTTTTGTTGAAAAACATATCAACAAGCCATTCGGGTGATCCAGCAGAAAATTGCTGAGGAAATATGAGTGAAGTATAAAGTAAAATCGCACTTGAAATAATTAAGAAATATTTTTTCATTTACTTCTTTTTAAGGATCATTCCGGTTGAACTATTCAAAGTCACTTTCTGTTGAATAGATTTAATTGAATTAACACCAGCTTTGTTCTCATCAGCTAAAACTTCCCATTCACCTTCAGGTAATTGTGCCTCTAAAGCAGATTTTGTATCCGCATTAAAAAGTACGATAAACTCTTCATCCTTGAACTTAACAGAATATCCCAATACAAAAGGATTACTCTTAAATTCTATGAAAGTCACGTCATCATAATTTGCTCTTCGGAAAGCATTAAAAGTATTTCTTATTTCAATCAATCCTTTGTAATAATCAAAAAGTTCTTTGTTGATATTAGCGTGATTATAATTAATGTAATTTGTTTCGTTATCTTTTTCATAGCTATTGTGATCTATCATTCCAATATGAGGATCTTCTTCAGAAATGTTCATTGGTATTACTTTGCTTCTAGCAAACTCCTGACCCGAATGGATCATCGTAATTCCTCTTGAGGTAAAAAGAAATAATGCGGCAAGTTTGTTAAGCTTCATCTGAAGTGGAGAAAGTTTGACGTGTTTGTCAACATCTTTAATTATTTCATCTCTCTTAACATCACCTAATCCTAAACGAATAAAATCACCAAGTGTATAACCATCATGCGATTCAAGATAATTTACAGAGTGATCTGGTTTCTGAAATAATCCGAGCGTATCTCTCGTTAATGTTCCGTTGACATAACTTTTTATTCTTGATGTACTATTGTTCCCGTACCATTTCCCAAAAATCCAGCCGTGTCCGTCAAAGGGATTTTCTCCTTTAATTCCATTTCTTATTTGGTCATTCCACGCACCCCAACCGCGGACAGAAAATCCTGCAGGATCGTATCCACCGCCCCACGGCTCGCAAACAAATACAACATACGGATTTATTTTCTTTGCTTCGTGAATAATAATTTCAAGTGTTTCCCAATCAATTAATTTTCCAAGATCAAAACGAAAGCCATCAATGTGATATTCTTTCATCCAGTAAAGAACACTCTCAACAATCATTCTTCTTGCCATTGGAGCTTCTGTTCTGAAATCATTTCCGCAGCCGCTTTGAGCAATGTAGTTCCCTTTTTCATCCAGCCTGAAATAATATTCTTTATCAATCTGCTTTAGGTTTCCGATTTCATACTCGGAAATATGATTGTAAACCACATCCATTATCACTGCAATTCCTTCTTTGTGGAAAGCTTTCACCATATCTTTAAAATCAGTGACAGCTTTAGCGTCTTTGCCACTCCATTCATCCCATCGAAGCTCACGAACATTTTCGCTGTAATAACTTTCCGGTGCGAAGAATGCTGCGGTCATATATCCCCAATGATTTCGTTCATAAGGATTCCAATGATTGAATTTTCCGTTAAGTGAATCCTGGAAAGGAATTTCTATGTTGGCAAATTCCTGCGCGGGTAAAAGTTCAACAGTATTGACACCAAGATTTTTTATGTAATCGATTCCACCTTCTTCGCCTTTTTCAATAAGTCCGTGATATGTTCCTCTTTCGGTTACTCCTGAAGAAGAATGTTCTGTCATATCGCGAATGTGCATTTCATAAATTATTAAATCTCGCCAATCACTCTGAATCCATTCATCCCCTT